>CAIYZB010000316.1 GCA_903930545.1 uncultured Alphaproteobacteria bacterium | reverse complement strand
CCTGGCTGGGGGTGATCCGCCCACGGCCAAGGGAGTCAAACAGTTCGTCCTCACCGGCACAGGCAAAACGTTCCAGGGCTGGCTTGAGGGAGACGTCTCGCCTGGCCTTTCCGGCCCGCTCAAAGGTCTGGTCCAGGGTCGCGCGACCCAGGCGGACAAATTCTTCACGCTCGGTCTGGCGGATATGGCGACGGATGGCCGAGCGGGCCCGGCCGGTCACGGTCAAGGAGCGCCAGTCCGGCGGCACCACGGGCTTGGGCCCACGAACCACCTCGACCACATCCCCGTTCTGAAGAAGGGTGCGCAAGGGCTTGAGTTCGCCGTTGATTTTCACCCCGATGCAGGTGTCGCCGACATCGGTATGGACCGCATAGGCGAAGTCCAGGGGCATGGCCGCACGGGGCAGGCTGACCAGGCGGCCCTTGGGCGTGAAGACAAAGACCTGGTCGAGGTACATCTCGAGCTTGGCATGCTCGACCAGTTCCTCGACATCGCCGCCATGTTCAAGGACCTGGACGAGGTGGCGCAGATTGACCAGGGGATCGCGACCGCCGGCGGCCGCCTGGGCCTCGGCATCGAACCCATAGGACTGGTCCTTGTAGCGCCAGTGGGCAGCGACGCCCTCTTCTGCAACCCTATCCATGGCTTCGGTGCGGATCTGCATCTCGATCCGCAGGCCCTTGGGACCCACCACCGTGGTGTGCAGAGAGCGATAATTGTTCCGCTTTGGAGTGGAGATATAGTCCTTGAACCGCTCTGGCACGCTGGGCCAGGCCCGGTGAATGACGCCGAGGGCGCGGTAGCAGTCCTGCTCGCTGTCGACAACGACACGGAAGGCATAGATGTCGGAAAGCTGAGAAAATCCAATGCTTTTCCGCTGAAGCTTGCGCCAGATGGAATAGGCATTCTTCTCGCGACCAAAGACCCGGGCTGCCACTCCCGCGGCCTCAAGGCGCGAGGCGATTTCACCTGAGGCCACCCCGACCGCCCCGCCCTGTTCGGCCCGAAGGGCCCCCAGGCGCCGGCCAATGGCGTCGCGGGCGACAGGGTTGAGGTGCTCGAAGGCCAGTTCTTCAAGCTCGGTGCAGATGCGGTGACAGCCAATGGACCGCGCGAGGGGGGCATAGATGTCCAGGGTTTCCCGGGCGATCCGCTCCCGCTTGGCGGGGTTCTTGATGAACTGCAGGGTCCGCATATTGTGCAGACGATCCGCCAGCTTGACCATCAGGACCCGTACGTCGCGGGAAATGGCCAGGATGAACTTGCGAAGGTTTTCCGCCTGCTTGGTGTGCTCGGAATTGAGCTCCAGCTTGGTGAGCTTGGTGACCCCTTCCACCAGCTCGGCGATCTCGTTGCCGAACAGCCCCTGGATGTCCTCCACCGTGACCGGGGTATCCTCGATCACGTCATGCAGCAGGGCCGTGACAATGGTGGAGGTATCCAGACGGTAGTCCGTCAGGATGCCCGCCACCTCGATGGGATGGGCGAAATAGGGGTCGCCAGAGGCCCGCTTCTGAGAGCCGTGCATGCGCATGGCATAGACATAGGCCCGGTTCAGCAAGGCCTCGTCGGCGGTGGGGTCGTAGGAGCGGACCTTCTCGATCAGCTCATACTGACGCAGAAAACGCGGCCGTGGAGACGGCCGCGCTGGATTTTGGATCGCATCAGAGGGTTCAGGCGACGGGACCGCCGCCTGGATAACGAGTGGGTCTGCGCCCTCGGGGCTCAGTACCGCTCCTCCTGGCCACCGTCGCGGTCGCTCTGAAGAGCCCGCACCAGTTCCAGTTCGCTCATCTGCATGTGAGACGGATCCGACAGCAGGGCCAGGGTCTCGGCCTCTTCCTCGGCTTCCGAACGCTCGTCGACGCGCTGCAGGGTCCCGATCAGGGTCTCGCGCAGTTCCTCGGCGTCCACCACATCATCGGCAATCTCGCGGAGGGCCACGACGGGGTTCTTGTCGTTGTCGCGATCGACAAGGATCTGCGCGCCGGCCGAGACGGCACGGGCACGATGCGCCGCCAGCAGCACGAGGCTGAAGCGGTTGGGAACCTTTTCGATGCAGTCTTCGACGGTGACGCGGGCCATGGAGTCCTCAATGCAGCGATAGAACCGCCCGAAATAGCGGCTTCGGCGACATTGTGCAACGCCGCAGACGCCTACTTCACCAGGTCGGGAATATCGGCGAGCCGGTCTATGAGGTGGGTCGGCTTGTGGGCGGCCAGCAGTTCAGGCCGCTGGTAGCCCCAGGTCACGGCACCCGAGGCAATTCCGGCCTTGGTCGCCGCCTCGATGTCCCGGGTCTCATCGCCCACCGAGAGCACCTCTTCGCGCCCGACCCGGGCCTTGCGAATGACGGCATTGAACTTGCGCGTCTTGCCATAGAGGGACGCCCCGCAGTTGAACTGCTCAAACAGGTCTGCGCAGGCCGGACCCATGATTTCCCTGACATTTGCCTCGGCATTGGAACTGACGAGGGCCAGCTTGACGCCCTGGTCGTGCAGTCGGCGCAGGACAGCCTCCGCACCTTCGAACATGGCGATCTGGCTTGCATTGGCCGCCACAAGCTTTCGGGCATGGCGGGCGATGAAGGGCATCTTCCAGGCCGGCACGCCCATATACTGAACCACCTCACGGCTGGATCTGCTGCGAAGCATATCAACCTCGGCTTCGGTCACCTGGCGGAAGCGGAAGCGCGCGGCGACCTCGTTCACCATGGAGATGAACCAGTCCCCGCTGTCGGCCAGGGTGCCATCAAAGTCGAAGATCACGAGCCGATAGGCCAAGGTGTCGCCCCAGGTGCAAGGCGGTCGGGCTACTAGGCCCCGGCCTTCGCGTCAATCGACCTGGCGTCGAGGCCTATGCTGGCATGCGCAGCCAGATCCCTCGCCGTCCGGTCCAGGACAGGATGACGCCAGTCCGGAAGCACTTCCGCAAGGGGCCCCATGACGAAAAGCCTCTGTTCCGCCCGGGGATGGGGCAGGACGAGGTCTGGAGCCTCCAAAACGGTCCGGCCAAAGGCGATGAGATCGAGATCCAGGGTGCGGGGTGCATTGAGATCGGTCCGGATTCGCCCGAATCGATGCTCGATGGCGAAAAGTGCGTTCAAGGT
>CAIYZB010000315.1 GCA_903930545.1 uncultured Alphaproteobacteria bacterium | reverse complement strand
TCCAAGGTCTCCTGGACCCAGGTTGAGACCGGCTCGGCCATCACCTGGAAATACCCCTCCTGTGTGCGGAGGGGCGAGGGCAGTGTGGGGGAATTCTATTCAATCGCCATCACCAATGGCCGCCAGCAGGCCGATACCGGTACCAAGATGATCCATCTGGGGGCCAATACCCGCTCGCGGATCGTGGCCAAGGGGATCTCGGCCGGGCGCTCTACCAGCACCTATCGAGGCCTGGTCTCGGCCCATCCCAAGGCCCGCGGCGCGCGGAACTTCACCCAGTGTGACAGCCTGCTGATCGGCAAGACCTGCGCGGCCCATACCGTGCCCTATATCGAGGCCCGCAATTCGGCTTGCGTGTTCGAGCATGAGGCCACCACGACGCGGCTATCTGACGACCAGCTCTTCTACGCCATGCAGCGGGGCCTATCCCAGGAGGAGGCCGTCCAGCTCCTGGTCAATGGCTTTGTCCGTGAAGTGCTTCAGGAACTGCCCATGGAATTCGCCGTGGAGGCCCAGAAACTGGTGGCCATTTCACTTGAAGGTTCGGTCGGATGACATTGGATACCAAGTCAAAAATGGCGTCTTTTCGCCTTGCTTTCGAGGCCGAACATGCCCGCCGTGAGGCTGACCGCATCGCCCGGGAAGACGCCGAGCGCGCCCAGCAGGAAGCCGATCACCAAAGGGCGACCCAGCTCTACGAGACCCTGATCTCCGACTCCGACTTCCTCGTCGAGAAGGGCCTTGTCGTCGAACTGACCCGCTATTCAGTCAATATCGACCACAAGGATTTCCGCCTTAGGGCCTATTTCGAGGCCGGGGAGATCAATGTCACGGCGGCGGACAAGCGCACCGCCACCCTGCCGAGCGCCGCGCCGCGCAAGCAGCAGGTCGTAACCTCCAGCCATGATGCCCTTGTCGTCCTGGCCCAATTCCTCGCCGACGAGATCCACTGATGCTCAAGATCGACAATCTTCAGGCCGAGGTCGGCGGCAAGCCGATCATCAAGGGCCTGAGCCTGGAAGTCCCTTCCGGCGAGGTCCATGCCATCATGGGCCCCAACGGGGCCGGCAAGTCCACCCTGTCCTATGTGCTCACCGGCCGTCAGGGCTATGAGGTGACGGGCGGGTCAGCGAGCCTGAACGGCGAGGATCTGCTGAGCCTTGATCCGGCCGAACGGGCCGCAAAGGGCGTATTTCTGTCCTTCCAGTATCCCCTCGAAATTCCTGGGGTTCCGGCCCTGACCTTCATCCGCACCGCCCTCAATGCCCAGCGCAAGGCCCGCGGAGAGGGCGAGATCTCGGCCCCTGATTTCCTGAAGCGGGCTCGCAGCGTGGCCGGGTCTCTCAAGATCGACTTCGACATGCTCAAGCGGGCCCTCAATGTCGGCTTTTCGGGCGGCGAGAAGAAGCGGATGGAAATCTTCCAGATGGCCATGCTGGAGCCCAGCCTGCTGATCCTGGACGAGACGGATTCCGGCCTCGATATCGATGCCCTGAAGATCGTTTCGGAAGGGGTCAATGCCCTGCGCAGCCCGGACCGTTCCATGCTGGTCATCACCCACTATCAGCGCCTGCTGGACCATATCCGCCCTGATCGGGTCCACGTCCTGGCCGGAGGCCGGATCGTCGAGTCCGGTGGGCCCGAGCTGGCCCTGGAACTGGAGCGTGTCGGCTATGACAAGTATGCGGTGCCCGCTTGAGCCTTCTGAGCGCCATAAGGACGGGTGACGTCACCGAACTGCCCAGTCGTCGTGACGAGGACTGGCGCTGGAGCGACCTGCGCGGTCTGGTCCGCACCATGCCCGGCCTCTCGTCGGGCTTTGACGGCGAGATCCCGGCCGGGCGCTTTGCCGGCCTGGTCGACGAGGATCATGTCCTCGTCAATGGCGGCGAACTGACCCTGACCATAGGGGCGGGCCAGTCCCGGACCCTGGGCTTGCGCCTGATCTCTCGCGGTGAGGGGCGTCACAGCACCCGTGTCTCGATCAATCTCGAGGCCGGGGCGCAACTGGCCTTGCTGGAAACCCAGGACAGTGACGGGGCGAGCCTCGTCCAGAATACCCTGACCATCGAGATGGCGGTAGGCGCGAAGCTTGAGCGGGTCCTTCTGGTGGATGACCACGCCATGGCCATCAATGTTGGCCAGACCACGGTCAGCCTGGCACCTGGTGCCGACTATGGTCAAAGCGTTCTGACCAGTGGTGCCCGCCGCCAGAGGCTCGAAACCCATGTCAGCCACCCCGGTGGTGAGGCGCAACTACGGCTGGACGGAGCCTATCTGCTGGCCGGCAAGGCCCATTCCGATCAGACCACCGTCGTCACCCATACAGGCCTGGACGGGGCGACCCGGCAACTGACCAAGGGCGTGGCCCGCGATCAGGCCCGTGCCGTCTTTCAGGGCCGCATTGTGGTGACTGAGGGTGCCGATCGCACCGATGCCCGCATGGCTCACCACGCGCTTCTGCTCTCCGATCAGGCCGAGTTGGATTCCAAGCCCGAGCTTGAGATCTATGCCGATGACGTCGCCTGCGCCCACGGCAACACTGTCGGGGCCATGGACGAGGACGCGCTCTTCTATGCCTGCCAGAGGGGCATTCCCGAGTCCCTGGCCCGGGCTATGCTGGCCGAGGCCTTCATCGGCGAAGTTCTGGACCGGATCGTCCATGAGGGTGCTCGCGAGGCGGCTCTCGCCTGGGCGAGCGAAAGGCTCTCGGTCGCGTCATGAGTTTCGATGTGGCGGCCATTCGAGCGGAGTTCCCGATCCTGTCACGGCAGGTGAATGGCAAGCCGCTGATCTATCTGGACACGGCCGCCAGCGCCCAGAAGCCTCGTGCCGTGATCGAGGCCATGGTCTCGGCCATGGAAAACACCTATTCCAACGTTCATCGGGGGCTGCATACCCTTGCGAATGAAACGACAGAACTATTTGAAGCTGCGCGTAAAACCATAGCGGACTTCATTCATGCCCAGCCGGGCGAGGTGGTCTTCACCAAGGGCGCCACCGAGGCCATCAATCTGGTCGCCTCCGGCCTCGGAGCCGATCTGAAGCCCGGGGACGAGATCCTGCTTACGGGCATGGAGCACCACGCCAATATCGTGCCCTGGCACTTCCTGAGGGAACGTCAGGGGGTGGTGCTGAAGTTCGTGCCTGTGCTTGATGACGGCCAGCTGGATCTCGAGGCCATCCCGGCCCTGATCACGTCCCGCACCCGGGTCGTGGCCTTCACCCACATGTCCAATGTCCTGGGCACGGTGAATCCGGTGAGGCAAATTACGGACATGGCCCACGCCGCCGGGGCTCTGGTCCTGGTGGATGGCTGTCAGGCCGTCGCCCATCTTCAAGTGGATGTGACCGCTCTCGACGTGGATTTCTACGTCTTCTCGGCCCACAAGCTCTATGGCCCCACGGGCATCGGCGTTCTCTATGGCAAGGCCGAACGGCTCGCGGCCCTGCGTCCCTATCAGGGGGGCGGAGAGATGATTGGCTCGGTGTCCCTGGACGCCATCACCTATGCCGATCCGCCCCACCGTTTCGAGGCGGGCACGCCCGCCATCATCGAGGCCATCGGCTTCGGGGCCGCCGTAAACTGGCTTCGGGGCCAGGATCGCGCAGCCATAGCCCGCCACGAGGACAGCCTCTATCAACGTGCCCGGGAGGGTCTGGCTGGCCAGAACTGGCTTCGGGTCATAGGCGAGGCTCCCGGCAAGGGGGCTATCCTGTCCTTCACCATGGAAGGCGCCCATGCCCATGACGTGGCCCAGATCCTGGACCGTTACGGGGTGGCTGTCCGCGCGGGCACCCATTGTGCCGAACCCCTGATGACCCGGTTCGGGGTCACCTCCAGCGCCCGGGCCTCCTTTGGCCTCTACAACACCGCCGATGAGGTCGACGCCTTTGTCGATTCCCTCATCAAGACCCACGCCTTTTTCGCTTAGAGCAGATCATGGACGACGCAGCTCCCATCGACCCCGCCGTGCCGCCCCTGTCCCAGGCGGAACTGGACGGCCTGACCGATCAGCTCATCGAAAAGCTGAAGACGGTCTTTGACCCGGAAATCCCGGTGGACATCTATGAGCTTGGGCTCATCTACAAGGTGGATGTGTCCGACGAAAAGGTCGTGGCCATCGACATGACCCTGACCGCTCCAGGCTGTCCGGTGGCCGGGGAAATGCCGGGCTGGGTCCAGGATGCGGTGATGGAAATCCCCGGCATCAAGTCCTGCCATGTGGATCTGGTTTTCGATCCGCCGTGGGACCCCTCACGAATGTCTGACGAGGCGAAACTTTCGCTCAACATGTTCTGACCCCATATAGGTCCCATGGAACTCACCCCGCGCGCCCGCCGTCCCCGTCCCAAGGTCGTCACCCTGACTGATCGCGCTGCCGATCGCGTGCGAGAGATCATGGACCGTGCCGAAGTGCCCTATGCAGGTCTTAGGGTAGGTGTGAAAAACGGCGGCTGCGCCGGTTCGGAATATGTTCTGGAATATGCCGAGACCGCCAATCCTCTAGATGAGGTGGTCGAGGACAAGGGTGTGACCATCCTGATCGATCCCAAGGCCGTCCTGTTCCTGATCGGCACCGAGATCGATTACGAGACCACCAAGCTCTCGGCCAAGTTCGCCTTCCGCAATCCCAACCAGACTGACGCCTGCGGCTGCGGCGAGAGCGTCACCCTCACCGCCGCCACAGAAGCTCAGGCATAGGCGTAGGGGCCACCGCGCTCCAGGGCCCGCTGATAGGCCGGGCGGGCGTGGATACGATCGAGGAAGGCCCTGACGTGCGGGCGGCCCTTGGTGGCATCGCCGCGCTGGGCGGCACCCTCGAGGGGGAAGCTCATCATCACGTCGGCCGCGCTGAACTCGGAGCCCGCGAACCATTCCGACTTTGAAAGCTCAGACTCCCAATAGTCGAAGTGGGTCTGGAGCTGGGGATCCACATAGCTCGTCTCCGCCGCACCCATGATCATCTTGGCGATCGGACGGATCAGAGCCGGTGCGCGGGCGGGCAGGGCCCCGAAGACCAGTTTCATCAACAGGGGTGGCATAGCTGAGCCCTCGGCATAGTGCAGCCAATAGGTCCAGCGCGCGCGCTCTGGCGTGCCAGGCTTAGGGGCCAGGCGACCATCGGCATGGCGGAACACCAGATACTCGATGATCGCGCCAGTCTCGGCCTGGACCAGCTGACCATCGGAGATCACCGGAGACTTGCCCAGGGGGTGGATCGCCTTCAGCTCCGGCGGTGCCAGCTGGGTCACCGGATCGCGCTGATAGGCCTTGATCTCATAGGGCAGGCCCAGCTCCTCCAGCAGCCAGAGTACCCTCTGGGAGCGGGAATTGTTCAGGTGATGGACGGTGATCATCTTGCGGCTCAGCTCCCGGTGAACTGGGCGGGGCGCTTTTGAAGGAAGGCGATGACGCCTTCGCGGGAATCCTGGGTTCGGCCTGCATCCTTCTGGGCCATGCGTTCGGCGTGGAGCTGATCGGACCAGTCCGCGTCCAGGCTTTCCCAGATCAGGTTGCGGATGGAGCCCAAGGCCCAAGGGCCGGTGGCCAGGGCCTTGGCCAGCTCCATGGCCGTTGCCATCAGCTGGTCATCGGGCACGCAGCGATTGATCAGGCCCCATTCCAGCGCCGTCTTGGCGGGAATCTTGTCGCCGAGCAGGGCCATTTCCATGGCGCGGGCCTTGCCGATCATGCGCGGCAGCAAATAGGTCGAGCCACCAAGATCGG
>CAIYZB010000314.1 GCA_903930545.1 uncultured Alphaproteobacteria bacterium | reverse complement strand
CCCGGGCCAGCAGGGTGGCCGGGGCGTAGCGGGACCCGCTGACCGTGTCCTGGTTGATCAGGGCTTCCAGTCTCGCCATGACCCCGTCATCGAGACGCAGGTCGTCGGCGGCGGCGTTCTCCTCCAGGTGGGGGATGGAGGTCGTGCCGGGGATGGAGATGATGTTCTCGTCCCGTTGCAGTAGCCAGGCCAGGCAGAGCTGGGCAGGCGTTGCGCCGATCTCGGCCCCGATGGCCTTCAGGCCTTCAAGCAGAACCAGATTGGCCCTGTAGTTGTCCTCCTGGAAGCGGGGCATGGCCTTGCGGAAATCGCCATCCGCAAAGGTGCCAAAGGCGGGTGCCCCTCCGGCCAGGAAACCCCGGGCCACGGGACTGAAGGCGACAAAGGCCGTTCCCAGTTCCCGGCAGGCCTCGAGAACGGCGATCTCGGGATTGCGGGTCCACAGCGAGTATTCCGTCTGAAGCGCCGTAATGGGATGGACCGCATGGGCCCGGCGCAGGGTCGCGGCCGAGACCTCCGAAAGGCCGATCGTGCGGATCTTGCCCTCGGCCACCAGTTCGGACATGGCCCCGACGCTGTCTTCGATGGGCACGCGCTTGTCCCAGCGGTGCAGGTAATAGAGGTCGATCACATCGGTCTTCAGGCGGCGCAGGCTGTCTTCACAGGTAGCGCGGATCTTTTCCGGCGTGCCGTTGATCTCGCGCTTGCCATCGGGATGGACATAGATCCCGCATTTGGAGGCCAGGGTGAATTCGCTGCGGCGGTGGCTGAGGGTATCGCCCACAAGGGTCTCGTTGTGACCGACCCCATAGACGGCCGCCGTATCGAAGAAGGTATAGCCGACCTCAAGGGCGCGGTTCAGGACCTTGGCCCCCTCCTCTACCGGAGGCGCGGTGCCATAGGCATGGGACAGGCTCATGCAGCCAAAGCCAATGGAGGAGACCTCGAAGGGTCCGATCTTGCGGCTGCGCATGGTGTGCTCCGGCTGAAAAACAGGGTCCGGAGTCTTTGGCGGTTTTGGCCGCTGACGTCTAGCGGTTGACCGTCATGCGCACACGAATGCGCCCGGGATTGGCCAGGGCCACGGCTTCCGGCACTTCGATCTGGGAGGCGAGGCGCTCGGCTTCAGCCACCTGGGTCGGATCAAAAGCCTCGCCCTCGACGGCCTGACAATCGGTGAGGGCCTGGCCCGAGACCTGGCAATCCACCAGGACAGCTGCCTGGCTGGACGGCGCAGCCGGGGTTTCGCGCAGGGTGGGGCCCGTGGACAGGGCCGCGGCCATCAGAAGGGGTGCCAGAAACATCATCGCCTCAAGTCTTAACGGATTTTAACCAATAGACTGAGAGCCTTCCTGGCAAGTGTTCCAGTTTGGCCCGCTCGGGACAGAAGGGGCAACTCCCGTGCCGGGCGAACTGGATCGGCGATGTTCGCCTACAGGCCGATTTTCGTTTTTTGCTTATTTGTCTGCATCTTGCGTCCCGCAGCTCAACCTGTCTCAACAGGAAATGTCCCTGTCGGGACCACACCAAGTTTTTTTGGGAGGTTCCAATCCGGAACAGGCCGTCTGTTTTCTCTGGACGGCGAGGGCCGCGCCGTGGCCATGACAGGTCATGCAACTCCCCATCGATATCGAGACCATCAAGGGCTTTCTGGATCCCGCCGAGGGCCGCGCGCTCCATGATGCCGCCCTCTCCACCGGCAGGCTGGGTCCGGCCCTTGAGATCGGCAGCTGGTGCGGAAAGTCAGCGGTCTATCTGGGCACGGCCTGCCGGGCCGCTGGCACCCTGCTCTTCACCCTGGATCATCACCGGGGCTCGGAAGAAAACCAGCCTGGCTGGGAGTATTTCGACGAGACCCTGTGGGACGAGGAGGCCGGCAGCCTCGACACCTTGCCCCACCTGAGGCGCACCCTGCGACAGGCAGGGCTTGAGGGAAGCGTCGTGGCCATCGTCGGGCGTTCGGCGGATATCGGTCCGCTCTGG
>CAIYZB010000313.1 GCA_903930545.1 uncultured Alphaproteobacteria bacterium | reverse complement strand
CATGACTATCGCCTGGACCGCCTGAGGGCCGCGGGGACCTGGTTCTCCCCCAATGACCGCGACCACCAGCGCTGTTTCGCCGAGCTCTGGCGCGACATGCTGGCCGGCGAGGACGAGACAGGCGAAACCGTGGAAGTCCTGGGGCGCAAGATCCACCTGCCCCACGCCCGTGGAGGGCTTCTGCGGGCTAGTTTCGCCAGCCTTTGTTCGGTGGCGCTCGGCCCCAATGACTATGTAGCCCTGGCTGAACAGTTCCATACGGTCTTTCTGGAGGACCTGCCCAGGCTGACCCCGGATCGCCGGGAAGAGGCGCGGCGCTTCGTGATCCTCGTTGATGCCCTCTATGAGGCCAGGGTCCGGACCATAGTCCTGGCCGAGGCAGAGCCCGTTGCGCTTTATCCGGAGGGCAAGGGGGCCTTTGAGTTCGAACGCACCGCCTCCCGTCTGCAGGAGATGCGCTCGGCTGACTGGCTCGAGGACCGGACCCCGTCAGTCGGCTGACGCCGACAGCTCCCCCCAGGGGGAGCAATTGTCCCGCTGTCATTCCTCCCCTCTGGGGGGAGGTGGCCCGCGAAGTGTGACGGAGGGGGCCTCGCTTGTCCCTGAATCGGTGACTTCGCGAAGGAGTTCGCACTTGCAGTCCCCGTCTTCGTTGACACCCCTCGCCTGCGGCTTAAAAGCGGGACCGCTTCACTGCATTTCGAACTGAGGCTCGACATCATATGACCGACGCCGCGCGGCCTGCCCGCCAGCCCCCGCTTTCGCCCCACGTCCAGGTCTGGCGCTGGCACATCACCATGCTGTCCTCGATCCTGCACCGCGTCACGGGGGGTGCCCTCTATGGCGGTGCCCTGATCCTGGCGATCTGGGCGATCTGTCTCGGGGCGGGGCCTGAGGCCTATATGAGCTTCATGACCATCCTGGGCTCGATCCCAGGCAAGGTGGTGATGTTCGGCCTGACGCTGGCGGTCTTCTATCACCTGGGCAATGGCGTCCGGCACCTGGTCTGGGACGCGGGTCACGGTTTTGATGTCAAGACGGCCAATCTGACCTCGGTCGCGACCCTGGCCTTTGCGCTCGCCGCCACTCTGGCGATCTGGGTCATCGCCGCCATGACGGGAGCCCTCTGATGAGCAGCTATCGCACACCGCTTTCCCGCGCCCGCGGCCATGGGGCCGCGCGTGAAGGGGCTCACCACTGGCTGGCCGAACGTCTGAGCGCCGTGGCTATGGCCCCCCTGGTCCTGTGGGGCGTCTTCGGGGTGATCCATCTGGCGGCGGGTGACTATCAGACCGCGGCCGACTGGATCTCACAGGTCCAGAACCTGGTCCTGATGATCCTTCTGCTCGTGGTGGGCTTCTGGCACATGCATGCCGGAATGCGGGTCATTGTCGAAGACTACATCCAAAAGACCTTCAGCCGCGTATCCCTGCTGATCCTCAACCTGTTTGTCTGCGTCCTGGCCGGGTCGCTGGCCATTTTTTCCCTGATCCGGGTCGCCCTGCTCGGCGGAGCTTTGTAGAATTATGGCTTCTTACGAATTTATCGACCACCAGTTCGACGTCGTTGTGGTGGGGGCCGGAGGTTCCGGCCTGCGCGCCGCCCTTGGCTGTGCGGCAGCGGGTCTGAAGACCGCCTGCATCTCCAAGGTCTTCCCGACCCGTTCCCACACCGTGGCCGCCCAGGGCGGTATCTCGGCCAGCCTCGGTAATATGGGCGAGGATGACTGGCGCTGGCACATGTACGATACCGTCAAGGGGTCGGACTGGCTGGGTGACCAGGATGCCATCGAATATCTCTGCCGAAATGCGCCGGCTGCGGTCTATGAGCTGGAACACTGGGGCGTCCCCTTCTCCCGCACAGCGGACGGCAAGATCTATCAGCGCGCCTTCGGCGGCATGACCCGCAACTATGGCGAGGCCCCGATCCAGCGCACCTGCGCGGCGGCGGACCGGACCGGTCATGCCATGCTGCACACCATGTATGGTCAGGCCCTGGCCAAGAACACCGAGTTCTTCATCGAGTATTTCGCCCTCGACCTGATCATGGACGAAGGCACCTGCCGGGGTGTCACCGCCTGGAAACTGGACGACGGCACCCTGCACCGGTTCCAGGCCCAGCTGGTGATCATGGCCACCGGCGGTTATGGCCGCGCCTATCTCAATGCCACCAGCGCCCACACCTGCACCGGTGATGGCGGCGGCATGACCCTGCGGGCCGGCCTGCCTCTCCAGGACATGGAATTCGTCCAGTTCCACCCCACCGGCATCTATGGGGCGGGTTGCCTCATCACCGAAGGGGCCCGGGGCGAGGGCGGCTATCTGACCAATTCGGAAGGCGAGCGCTTCATGGAGCGCTATGCCCCCACCGTGAAGGACCTGGCGCCCCGGGACATGGTCAGCCGCGCCATGACCATCGAGATCCGCGAAGGCCGCGGCGTCGGTCCCAAGAAGGACCACATCTTCCTGCACCTCGACCACCTGGACCCCAAGGTCCTGGCGGCCCGCCTGCCGGGGATTTCCGAAAGCGCCAAGGTCTTTGCCGGGGTCGACGTGACCCGCGAGCCCATCCCCGTCCTGCCGACGGTCCACTATAATATGGGCGGCATCCCGACCAACTTCTTCTCCGAGGTGGTGACCCGGGCCGGGGACAATCCCGACCAGGTGGTGCCGGGCCTGATGGCTGTGGGCGAAGCGGCCTGCGTCTCGGTGCATGGGGCCAATCGTCTGGGCTCCAACTCCCTGATCGATCTGGTGGTGTTCGGCCGCTCGGCTGCCCTGCGGGCTGCGGACACCATCAAGGCCGGTGCCAAGCAGCCGGTCCTGCAGCCCGCCCATACCGACGGCCACCTGGCGCGTCTGGACAAGCTGCGCCACGCCAATGGCTCGACCCCGACCTCCCAGCTGCGTCTTGAAATGCAGCGCGCCATGCAGGAAGACGCCGCCGTCTTCCGCACCGGCGAGAGCATGGCCTCGGGCGTCCAGCGCCTGCAGAAGGTCCATGACCAGCGTCCCGACCTCAAGGTCACGGACCGTGGCATGATCTGGAACACGGACCTGGTGGAAACCCTGGAATTCGACAACCTGGTCGGCCAGGCCATCACCACCGTGGTCGGGGCTCACAACCGTCAGGAAAGCCGCGGGGCCCACGCCCACGAGGACTTCCCGGATCGTGACGACAAGACCTGGATGAAGCACACCCTGACCTGGTTCGACGATGCCAGCGGCAAGGTGAAGATCGATTACCGTCCGGTCCACGACTACACCATGACCAACGATATCGCCCCGATCCCGCCGAAGGCTCGGGTTTACTAGGACGACCGAACGGGCCCGCCCGGGCCGCCCCGGTTGTCCTGCACAGTGTCTAAGCCGGAGTGATCCGGTCTCGAAGGAAAGCGTCAGATGGTCCAGCTCGCCCTGCCGAAGAATTCCCGCGTCACCCGGGGCCAACACCACCCGGCCCCGGCCGGAGCCAAGCGGGTCAAGACCTTCAAGGTCTATCGCTATGACCCTGAGGGGAACGGCAATCCGCGCTGGGATACCTATGACGTCGACGTCGATGCCTGCGGCCCCATGGTCCTGGATGTCCTGATCCACATCAAGAACACCATCGACCCGACCCTTGCCTTCCGTCGGTCCTGCCGCGAGGGGGTCTGCGGTTCCTGCGCCATGAATATCGGCGGCAACAACCACCTGGCCTGCACCCATGGCTGGGAAGAGACCGCCGGCAAGGACTGCGTCATCAGCCCCCTGCCGTCCATGCCGGTGCTCAAGGACCTGGTCCCGGACCTGACCATGTTCTACGCCCAGTACGCCTCCATCGAGCCCTGGCTGCACACCACGACCCCGGAACCCCAGAAGGAATGGCTGCAGTCGCCTGAGGACCGCGAAAAGCTGGATGGCCTCTATGAGTGCATCCTGTGCGCCTGCTGCACCACCTCCTGCCCCAGCTACTGGTGGAACGGGGACCGCTATCTGGGTCCGGCCACCCTGCTGCACGCCTATCGCTGGCTGATCGACAGCCGCGATGAAGCGACCGGTGAGCGTCTGGACGCCCTGGAGGACCCCTTCAAGCTCTATCGCTGCCACACGATCATGAACTGCGCCCAGGTCTGCCCCAAGGGCCTGAACCCGGCCAAGGCCATTGCCGAGGTCAAAAAAATGCTGGCCGACCGCATCGTCTGACGACTTGATTGATCCAAACTGTGTTCACTAAGTTGACGCCGCCGTCACTTTTCTGCATGGGGCTGTCATGAGCCAGTTGGACGCGCATGTTGTGATCCTCGGGGCCGGCCACGCGGGCGGCACTCTCGCTGCCCTGCTGCGTCAGTATGGCCATACCGGGGCCATCACCCTGATCGGTGACGAACCCATCGCCCCCTATCAGCGTCCGCCCCTGTCCAAGGCCTGGCTGAAGGGCGAGGCCGATGCCGATTCCCTGGCCCTGAAGCCGACGGAATTCTACCCGGCCAACCGCATCGACTTCCGTCCCAATGTCACGGCCCTGAGCCTGGACCGGGCGGCCAAGACCGTGAGCCTCTCGGATGGCTCCAGCCTGGCCTATGACATCGCTGTTATCGCCACCGGCGCGCGGGCCATCCAGCTGCCCCTGCCCGGCGCCGACCTTGAGGGCGTTCAGGTCCTGCGCACGGCGGCCGATGCCGAAAAGCTGAAGGCGGCCCTTGGTCCTGGCAAGCATCTGGCGGTGGTCGGTGGTGGCTATATCGGTCTGGAGGCAGCTGCCTCAGCCCGTGCCCTTGGGGCCGAGGCCGTGGTGCTGGAGCGCGAGCCCCGCATCCTGGCCCGTGTGGCCGTGGAAACCCTGTCCAGCTTCTTCCAGGCCTATCACGAGGCCCGGGGGGTGACCTTCCAGTGCAGCGTCAATGTCACGGGTTTTGAGGGCAAGGACGGCAAGGTGACCGGGGTGACCCTGTCCGATGGCCGCGTCGTGCCCTGCGACATCGCCCTGGTGGGCGTGGGCGCGCGTCCCAATGACGCCCTGGCCAAGGATGCCGGCCTGCCCTGCGAACGGGGCATTGTGGTGGATCTCGAGGCCCGAACGGCCGATCCTTCCATCTTTGCCATCGGGGATGTCACCTATCGGCCTCTGCCCACCTATGACCGTAGCTTCTTCCTGGAGAGCGTGTTCAACGCCCTGGACCAGGCCAAGCAGGCGGCCTGCGCCATCACCGGTCGGGCAGCGCCCCCGGTGGAGGCTCCCTGGAACTGGTCAGACCAGTATGATCTGAAGCTCCAGATCGGCGGTATGCCCTTCGATGCAGACACGACCCTGGTGCGCGGTGACATTGCCGCAGCCAAGTTCGCGATCTTCCACCTCAAGGGTCAGCAGATCCAGGCGGTGGAGGCGGTCAACGCACCGCCGGAGTTCATGATGGGCCGCCAGCTCATCGCCAACCGCAAGCCCGTCGATCTGGTGAAGCTTGCGGACCCATCCATTTCCATGAAAGAGGTCGCCGCCTGAAACTGGCGGTCCAAGGGGAGCCCATGGCCAAGATCACCTATATCGAACACTCCGGTGCCGAACACGTCCTCGACGTCAAGACGGGTCTGACGGTCATGGAAGGCGCTGTGAAGAACAACGTCCCCGGCATTGACGCCGATTGCGGCGGGGCCTGCGCCTGCGCCACCTGCCACGTCTATGTGGATGCCGCCTGGCTGGACAAGACCGGTGACAAGTCGGCCATGGAAGAGTCCATGCTGGACTTTGCTGAAAACGTTGAGCCCAACAGCCGCCTGTCCTGCCAGATCAAGGTCAGCGATGCCCTGGACGGCCTGGTGGTTCGCCTGCCGGAAAGCCAGCACTAGGCATCTGGTCGAAATTCGAAAATCCCGCCCCACAGGATGAGGCGGGATTTTTGCTGTAAGGGTCTAGAAGCCCAGCTCGGGCTGACCGGCCGAGGCCTGTGCCGCCTCGGGCAGGTGGCAGGTGAAGGTCGCACCTGACCCGGGCTCGCTCTCCAGGGCCACCCAGCCGCCGTGCAGTTCCACCAGGGCCTTGACCAGGGCCAGTCCCAGACCTGGCCCCCCTCGCTCCCGAGCCAGGAAGCGGTCGAAAATGTGGGCCTGGACGTGATAGGGGATGCCCCGCCCGGTGTCGGTCACCTGCAGCTGGATCTCCCCGTCGGTCCGGCGACCCGCCAGGGTCACCGTGCCGCCCGCCGGGGTCTGGCGAATGGCATTTTCGACCAGGTGGTCCAGGGTCTGGCCAAGTCGATGGGCGTCGCCCCGGATCAGGCCGATATCGGCGCTATCAGGAATGGCCAGGGTGACCTGAGCCCCGTCTGCCTCTGACTGCCATCTGTCCACGGCCTGGATCAGCAGCTGGGAAACGTCGACGTCCGCCAGATCCAGGGCCATTTCGTCTGCATCGATCTGGGCCATGTTGAGGACGTCATCAATGGACCGGGCCAGCTGTGAGGCGGCGATCCGCACCGCCGCTGCATGGCCTCTGCCGCGCTCGGACAGGTTTTCTCCGGTGCGCTCCAGCAGTTCCGAATAGCCGATGATGGTGGTGAGCGGCGTGCGCAGTTCGTAGGAAACATTGCCCACGAAATCCCGCTTCAGCCTCTGGGCCTCGGCCAGGGCGGCATTGCGATCGGCCAGGGCACTTTCCAGCTTCCGGGCATCGGTGACATCGGCAAAGGCGATCAGGGTCGCGCCGTCCGGCAGGGGCCTGGACTGATAGACTACGATCCGGGAATCCGAGGTGCGGACCTCGTCGGAGATGGGGGTACGGGCAGCGGGATCGGTATCGGCAACGCGGCCCTTGAGTTCCGACCAGAAGGCCTGGTCATGCAGGCGCGGCCGGCAAAGATCCACCACACCCTCAAAGTCCGCCGCCATTTCCAGCTGCTGGGGGGTGATGTTCCAGAACCGCTCGAAGGCCTCGTTGTGCAGGCGCAGACGCCCGTCAGAACCGAACACGGCGACAGCGTCGTTCAGCTTGTCCAGGGTGGCCTGCTGGACCTGGATCTGGGCATTGTACTGGCTCTTCAGCTTGATCTCGTCGGTGAGGTCGGAGAACAGCAGCAGGACCCCGCCCATGGGGTGGGGCTGGCGCACAACCCGAAGGGTGCGACCGTCCGGCAGGCTCCACATGTCGTCGGGGCTGGAGTCCAGGGCCTCGTAGCGGTCCAGCTCGGCGGCCTTCCAGCGGGCATAGTCCACGGTTTCCGGCAGGCGACGGCGCTGGCGCAGGCGATCCAGCAGTTCCCCATGGCTCGGGCCCTCGGCCAGCCAGGCGGGCTCCAGGTCCCAGAGCTGGGCAAAGGCGGTGTTGTGGAAGGTCAGGCGTTTGGCAGCCGAGAAGATCGCCACGGCATCAGCAATGTGGTTCAGGGTCTCGTCATGGGCCTTCATCAGGCGCTGGAGGTTGTCGCGAACCTCCTGTCCATCAGAGGCATCTTCCGTCCAGACCCCGACTCCGCCGCCTTCCAGGGGCTGGGCTGTCACCCGGTAGGCCCGCCGACGCCCACCGACGGTGACATGGCGGGTTTCCTCGCGCTTCTGGGCCAGGTTGGCGGCTTCGCTGGCCAGGGTATCGGCGCCCTTGTCAAAGGTCGCCCCCCGGCTCGCGGCTTCATCGAGGCTGGCCACATCGACGGCGGCAAGCCAGGCCCGGTTGACCCAGACGGGGCTGCCATCGGCCGCAGCAATCCAGGCGGGCTCAGAGCGGGAATCGAGGAAGGCGGCGAACCTCGGGGCCGTCGGCAGTCCGGCATCCTCCCCGACCACAGCCGACAGGCGCAGCCAGGCCAGGGCACCGGCCGCGCGGCCCTCCACCGCCACGAGGCCGGCAGGTCCGCGAACTTCAAAGGCGCAGGCCTCGCCTCGCTCGAACAGGGCCCTCAAGCGTCGGGCATGGTCGGGATCGGCGCGCATCAGGGCGGCGACCACCCCTTGTGGGTCGGCCTGGCCCAGACCCAGGGCCTCGATACAGACCTCCAGGCTTTCCTCGCCGGAGGCCAGAAGGGCGCGGCCATCCTCCACGGCCAGGAGGGCGGAATCAAAGGCCTCGGCCGAGGCCTGGGCGGTTTCCGCACCGGCCTCAAGGCGGGCAACCCGTTCCAGAAGCTGGTTGATCCGGGCCTGGCTCTGACGGCGCTGGGCCAGGGCCCAGAACATGGCGCAGAGGGCAAGCAGGATGGCCCCCGCCGCGGCGGTCAGGATCAGCCATTGCGCGGTCATGAATAGGCGCCCATCTGGTCTCCGCCGCCACCGGACATACCCGGCGGCGAATCATATTG
>CAIYZB010000312.1 GCA_903930545.1 uncultured Alphaproteobacteria bacterium | reverse complement strand
CGATTAAAGTGGTACGTGAGCTGGGTTCAGAACGTCGTGAGACAGTTTGGTCCCTATCTGCCGTGGGTGTACGAAGCTTGAGAGGATCTGTCCCTAGTACGAGAGGACCGGGATGGACACACCTCTGGTGGACCTGTCGTGGCGCCAGCTGCGCAGCAGGGTAGCTAAGTGTGGACTAGATAACCGCTGAAAGCATCTAAGCGGGAAACTAACCTCAAAACAAGGCTTCGCCGAGAGCCGTGGTAGACCACCACGTTGATAGGCCAGGTGTGGAAGTGCCGCGAGGCATGCAGCTTACTGGTACTAATCGCTCGATCGGCTTGATCGTTCTTAGTAGAACTCATGAAAGCTCTGATTTGAGCTTACAGATGATGATGTCTTCTCAAAATCCGTTTTGTTGACCTGGTGGTTATGCCGAGAGGTCCCCACCCGATCCCATTCCGAACTCGGTCGTTAAGCCTCTCTGGGCCGATGGTACTTTGTCTTAAGGCACGGGAGAGTAGGTCGCCGCCAGGTCTACAAAACGGATTTAGTCCAAGAACCCTTCTTCACGATTACATCTTCACCGCGGGGTGGAGCAGCCCGGTAGCTCGTCAGGCTCATAACCTGAAGGTCACAGGTTCAAATCCTGTCCCCGCACCCATAATCAATACCCCCTCCCGTCAAACGGAGGGGGTTTTGATGTACAGTCTCTGACCCAGGCTCGGAACTGCAAGACATGGCCAAGCTTCGTTGGACGTCGACACGCTCGATCCTGTTGGCCGTCTTCTGCCTTTTGGCGGGGCCAGGCGCTCCCACTTTTGCGGCTGAACCAAGGCCCGCATCTAAGCCTGCAATGCCAGTCTCCGCCGCCGACCGCACCGGGGTTTGGGATGCGGGCCCGAACAGCGACGACTACACCATGTTGTGGGAAGCCAAGGACGGCCGGTCCGTAAGCTTCGTGTGCTCCGACGATGCCAGTGTTTCCGTCTCCCTCGCCCTGCCAGGGCGTGCGGGCCGCCAGGTGCGCATCAGCCTGGGTTCAGCAACTCACACAGCTCCCCTCTCCGGGACTTCCGGCCGTTATCTGGTTAGGCCCAAGGATCCCAAGGCCTTTCTGCGTGACGTCACCAGGCCCGGACGTCTGGTGATCGAGACTGGCTCCCTGCGGGTCGAGCCGGTCGAGCCGCCCCCTGAAATGCGAACCTCGTTCCTGCGGCGATGCGCCGAATACTGGCCAACGGGGGCGCTCATGGCCCGTCCACCGGTCGGCCGTGTGGCCGATCTGGCGCCGCAGGCTTTCGCGGCCGCACGCAAAGGTGCCGCCCTTTCTCAGAGGGTCTTCCGCGACCAGATCTTTCCCGGCGTTCCCGGCCCCGAAATGGTGGCGCTGCCGCCGGGTTCATTCCTGATGGGGTCGCCCAAGGGAGAGGGGTTTGACGACGAGCGGCCTCAAAGGACTATCAGGCTCGACCCCCCACTGGCCGTCGGCAAGTACGAGTTGACCTGGGAGGAGTACAATATCTGCCGCTATGAAGGTCCCTGTGATGCGGCGCCGTCCGACGGGTTCGGCGGCGGTCGCCGACCGGTGACCAATGTCAGCTACGAGGACGCCACGACCTATGCCGCATGGCTCTCGGGCCGGACGGGACAGCGCTACAGCCTGCTGTCAGAGGCGGAATGGGAGTATGCAGCACGGGCTGGGTCGACCACGACCTATCCCTGGGGCGCAAAGTTTGTGCCGGGAAAGGCCAATTGCGACGGCTGTGGCAGTCCCTGGGACAACAGGTCTACGGCCCCGGTCGGGTCTTTTGCGCCCAATGCCTTCGGGCTCCATGACCTGCAGGGCAATGTCTGGGAGTGGGTTCAGGACTGTTTTGCGGACTCCTACGCCGCCGGACAACCCCGGGATGGCAGTGCCTATCTGCCCAAGAACTGCACCAGACGTCTGAACCGCGGGGGGTCATGGTACACCACGCCGTCGCGCCTTCGCTCAGCCAACCGTCTGACAAGTGAACCAGCAGACCGCGTCCCCCAGTTGGGGTTCAGGGTGGCGCGGCACTGAGGCCCGGACCTGGACCCCAGATCCCGGCCCATTCTGGTGGCGGGCGGATCAGCCAATCACCAGAGGATTGGCAAGACCATAGGCCGGCCGGGCTTCCAGTCTCTGCATCCAGGCATTGACGGCCGGCCAGGCTGCAATCTCGCTGGCACCCTGGGGTGTGAGGGCTGCGGTCTTCAGGTGGGGGATCAGATAGAAGTCCGCCAGGGTCAGGTCCTCGCCCACAAGACAGCCCGTCCGCTTCAGGGCGTCCTCCAGTTTCTGCATCAGACCTGTCAGGGCCGCGGCCAGCTCTTCGATGGTGAGGGTCAGGACGGCGCTTTTCGGCTCATAGACTGCCTTGATCAGGCCGTTCATGATCGGAAACAGATAGTTGCTGGTGACACTCAACCAGGTCAGGACACGAGCTCGGCCAACCGGATCCGCAGGCCTCAGGGCAGGCCCGGGGAAGGCCTCATCCAGATAGTTGGCGATGGCGATGGATTCATAGATCACGACCTCGCCATGGATCAGGACCGGCATCTTGCGGAACGGATGAAGGCTCTCATAGCCCTGATCCGAAACCTCCGCCGCGGCCAGCTCCACCTCAACACCCTTCTCGCAGGCGATCAGCCGCGCACCCCAGCCATAGGGGCTGAGGGCCATGGTGTGGAGCCTAACCTTGTCCATTTGCCGAACTCCGCAGATCGAGGTGCGGTCGGATGGTGAGCTGTCTGCCCGGAGGCGTCCACCTGGGGACTCTACTTAGAGCGGCCGGATCCTGGTGGCTTCTGTCAGGTCTGGGCAAATTGCGCGGGATGCGGCATCCCTGTTTCAGCACAGACGTAAGGAGTCAGGCCAATGGGCGACAATGTGAAAGGCCGGTCCATCCTGTCCCTGGCCTGGGGTGTGAAGCAGAGCTTCCGGGCTTATGTGGAGTCCTCAGGCGGATCGATCAGCACCGCAAACGGGGCAAGCCGCCTGTCAGACGGCGGGTTTGAATTCGACCCCGCCGAAGGCAACGACCTGGTTCTCGGTGATGACGTCTCCGGCCGTGGCGTCTTTTCGGGGGAGGTCAAGTTTGATGCCCATGGCGGCATGCTGGCCGTCTTCATGGCAGAGCCGGTGATCGAGATGACATCCAAGGGCCTGATGCTCAGCGTGGCGGATGCCGTCTCGCGCAAATGGCGGGTCGAGGTGGCCCAGCTCGACCTTTCCGCCCTAGTCCGGTCCGGCCCCGACGAGGTCTCTATTCCGACCTCCCTGACCATAGAGGGCATCCAGTGGCTGGGTGACCATTATCCCTTCAAGACCCCGCTGGACCCGGTCCTGCTCAGGCTGGCCCCGTTGTAAGCTACCCGCGTCCCGGGCATTGTCGGTGTCTGGGTGGCGTAAGCGCGACTCGCCATCCGCCGGTGGAGCTTCGCCCTTGCCATCCATGCCGAAACCCAGACATTCGGGACCCGATACCACCCTGAAGATAAGGCTGGTCGGGTCCCTCGGGATCGCAGGCCTCCTGGCTCTGAACGGGCTTGGCCTGGCCGGGCTGATCTGGTGCGGCCTGGTGTGCGCGGCGGCCCTTTCGGTGAACTGGGCGGCCCGTCAGTCCTCGGAAATGGAGCACACGACGGACCTCCAGCGCCTGGGGAGCGCCGTCAGTGTCGCCATTGAAACCTTCGTTTGGTCCGCGCCGGCAGTCCTGTTCTGGGGCCATGATGACCTGGCCCTGCGTCCTGTCGCCTTCGGGCTCTTGTTGTTGCAGATCTATTTCGCTGCCGCCTTTGCCTATCGGGAATGGATCTCCCTGGTGATCTGCGGCCTGCCGCCAGCCACGGTTCTGATCGTGCTGGTGATCGGGGATGGTCGGATGGGCTGGACGGTGCGGATAACCAGCCTGCTGGTCGTGCTCGGCACCATTGGTTTTGCCCTGATCCTGGCCCGCATCAATGCCCAGACCCTGGAGGCGATGTCAGCACCTGGGCAAAGGCCCCCGTCCCCTTGACCGGCGGGTAGGGGCTGATGTTGCAAGCCATCCGACTGCTGATGCCAGCCCTGATCCCGGCCTGGAACTTCTTCGACGTCATAGCGGACTCCCCACGGGTCGAATTCGCCCTTCTCGCCGATCCGGATGAAACACCCCAGGCCTGGCAGGTCTTTCGTCCTCCACCGCCCGGCCAGAGCCTCGGGGCCATGGCGAGACGTCTCGTCTGGAACCCGGTCTGGAACGAGACCCTCTTTGTGGTCAGCTGCGCCGAGCGCCTGATGCGCCAGCCCACGGCCCATAGCGAGGACGAGATCTACGCGCGGATTGCCGCGGACCTCGTCCGCTCCGGCACGAACCCTAAGGACTGGATCTGCTTTCGCCTGGTCTTTGTGGCCCGGCAAGGGGAGGACCTGATCCGCGAAACCAGGTTTCAGGCCGTCCCCCGGCGAGTGGCCGAAATCGTCACCCGATGACCTATGACACCGCCGCGCGGCTGACCGAGATCCTCCTGGCGCTCAGCTTCATCCAGCAGGGTCTTGAGCATCTCGTGCGTTTCCGCAAAGAGCAGATCCTGTTCGGTGTCCGCATCACCTTGTCCCTGCTGGTGATCGCAGGGCTAGGGGGCCCCTGGCCCCTGGTGGGTCTGGCCCTTAGCTCTCTGGTGTTTCTTCAGCGTTTTCAAGGGCCCTATAATGGCGGCAGTGACCGGATGGGCCTCCTGGCCCTGTGGTGCCTGACCGCCTCGCGGCTTCTGCCCGGGCTCAAGGCCCAGGAGGTAGCCTTCGGTTATCTCGGGGCCCAGCTGATCCTGTCCTATTTCATTTCCGGCTGGGTCAAGGTCCTGAACCCGGACTGGCGATCAGGACGAGCCCTGAGGGATGTCTTCCAGTTCTCGACCTATCCGGTAACGGAGGACCTGCGCCGCTGGGCCGACCGGCCTTGGGTCATGCTCGCCATGTCCTGGGCGGTCATGCTGTTCGAGCTGATCTTTCCCCTGTCCCTCTTCAGCCAGCCCAGCCTGATCGTGGCCCTGGTCATTGCTGCAAGCTTCCACCTGGCCAATGCCTGTCTGTTCGGCCTGAACCGCTTCTTCTGGACCTGGCTATCGGTCTATCCGGCGATCCTGTGGTTGCAGGGGCGGATCTTCTAGTCCGCCAGAAAGGCCTCGGTCTCGGCCATGAAGGCTTCCAACTGATCATGGTGCACCCAGTGACCCGCACCTTCGAAATTGGCCAGTTTCGCATTCTGGAAGTGCTGGATCCGGCCATCCGCCACCGGGTCCGAGGCCCAGGATTCCGTGCCCCGCACCAGAAGGACCGGACAGGTGATCCGGCTCCAGAGGTGATGCTGTTCGGCATGGGACAGGCCGCCGACTCCACCGCCCCAGCGGGCATGATTGTCGAACTTCCAGGAATAGGTCCCGTCCTCGTTCTGCAGGGCCCCATAGATGGTCAGGTGGCGGGCCTGCTCGGCATTGAGGTGCGGGTTCTCCTCGGCCATGCGGGCGGTGGCATCGGCCAGACTGGCATAGCGACGGGGCGCACGGCCGGAGTTCTCCCGCCGGTCCTTGATCCAGCTCTGTAGACGGGTCTCCACGGGCCGGGCGGCCTGCTCGGCCATGACCTTGGGAGAGGGGCCCAGACCCTCGATGGCGACGATCTTCT
>CAIYZB010000311.1 GCA_903930545.1 uncultured Alphaproteobacteria bacterium | reverse complement strand
GCAGTGAAACTGGCGTTTTCGTCAAATTTTTCCTGAGCGAACGCTGAGGCTGAATGCGTCCGGACTGTGGCATAAAACTGTCATAATTACAGACCTCTAGCCACCGAGCGGCCTCTCCGGGAGCGACGGCCAGCCAGGTCGGGAACCTGCCGGATTCGGGGCCAATTGGCGAAATTCGCGCCCTGGGTGAGGGAAATCGGGCTCCTTCCCTAGCGGAAAAATCCGTAGCGCCAATTTCAATGCTGACAGATGATCAACCCAGCTCACGAGTCCAAGTTCCCGTGTCCAAAGGGAACGGCTCACGAGGGGGAAGGAAACCATATGTCGAAAAGCACTTATTTTGGTGGCGCCTCGGTCCTGGCCTTTGCGCTGACGCTCGGAATGGTCAGCGGCGCAAACGCCCAGACCAAGCCCGACGCGACGGTTGACGAAGTCGTCGTCACCGGTTCGTTCATCGCCGGCAGCCCGGAAGATGCCGCCGTCCCGGTGGACGTGATCGGTGCCAATGAACTGGCCAAGCAGGGCGCCCCCAGCGTCGTCCAGCTGGTCAAGACCATCAGCGCCGCCCAGTCCTCGCTCGGTGAATCCAACCGCTATAATGGCGGCGCGGGCACGGCCTCCATCAACCTGCGTGGCTTCGGTGCCTCGCGTACCCTGGTCCTCATGAACGGCCGTCGTCTGGCCGACACGACCGCAGCCGCCTTCCAGGGCGGTGGTCAGGACCTGAACTTCGTCCCCACCGCCGCTGTGGGCCGGATTGAAATCCTGAAGGACGGCGCTGCCGCCACCTACGGCTCCGATGCCGTGGCCGGTGTCGTGAACTTCATCACCCGCAAGGACCTGGACGGCTTCGAAGTCGATGCCAACTACGCCCTGATCAGCGGTTCGGACGGCGACTACGATCTGGATCTTGCCTATGGCAAGCAGTTCGATGCCGGCAACGTCCTGATCACCGCTGGCTATCGTCACCGTTCGCGCCTCGATGTGGCCGAACGCGACTGGGCCGTGGTGCCCTTCGAATCGGTGTTCTACGGCGGCTGGTCCGGCGCGGCCAACCCCGGCGTCTACGGCACCCCCACCGGTGCGACCCTGTTCCGCGACAACGGCTGTAACCAGCTGGGCTCGCAGGAGCTGTCCGGCACCCTGGCCCCTGTGGCCTCGGGCGGTGCGCTTTGCCGCTATCAGTTCTCCTGGTCCAATGACCTCGTGAACGAAGAGAATGCCTACCAGCTCTATGCAGAGGTCAATTATGACCTCTCCGACAGCACCTCCTTCCATGCCGAGGCGGCCTGGAGCCGCACCGACATTCCGGACCAGCGCATCTCGCCGGCCAACCTGACCACCCAGTTCCCGACCCCGGCCGTCAATGGCGGCACCTCGGGCGCCCTGGTGGCCGCTGGCTTCAACGGCCAGTCGCGTTACTTCATCCCCGCCAACAACCCCGGCCTGATCGCTCTGCGCACCACCTGCGCCGCGCCGCTCTCCGCCGCCCAGTGCGCGGCCATGGCCGGTGGTGTCACCACCAGCCAGACCTCCTGGCGCGCCATCGGCGTTGCCGGTCACCCGCTCAATCCCGATGGTGCTGACCATCAGGACATCGAACGCGCTGCCTTCCGCATCGCGGCGGGCCTGAAGGGCAAGTTCGAGAACGGGATCGGCTGGGACGCCGGCCTGACCTTCATGGAAAACAAGGGCACGGTCACCACCAATGACCTGCTGGTGAATCGCATCCAGAACGCCTTCAACGGCCTGGGCGGTGTGGGTTGCAACCCGGCAACCGGCGTCGCCGGCGCTGGCCCCTGCAAGTATTTCAACCCCTTCACCAACGCCATTGCGGTCAGCGCGGCCAATGGGGCGGTCAACCCGTTCTACAACTCCGCGGCCGCCAATGATCCGAACCTGGTGGCCTGGCTCTACGGCACCTATACCAACGTCAATACCAACCGCATCTTCGTTGCGGACGTGGTGTTCAATGGTGAGACCAGCATCGCGCTCGGCGGCGGCAACATCGCCTGGGCGGCCGGTGCCCAGTACCGCTTCAATGAATCGGCGGAAGACTGGGAAGGTCTGGGCGACGTGAAGGCCACGCCTTGCGTCGACTCCATCGATGACGGCCTGCCCCTCTGCACCAACCCCGTCGGTCCCTTCGTCTTCTTCGGTGCCCAGTCGGACGTTGCCGCTGACCGTCGCGTCGGCGCGGCCTTTGCCGAAGTGAAGCTGCCGGTCACCGACACCCTCGAAGTCACCGCGGCCGTGCGCCACGAAGACTTCGGCGGCAATGTCGGGACCACCACCAATCCGAAGCTTGCCGCTCGCTGGCAGGCCATGGACTGGCTGGCCTTCCGCGCCTCGGCCTCCTCGACCTTCCGCGCTCCGGGTGAACTCTCCATCTCCCCCGGCAGCTCCAAGGGCGTGAGCAATATCGGTGGCAGCTATCGCGCCGTCGTCACTGCCAACAACCCGGACCTGCAGCCGGAAACTGCCAAGACCTATAATGCGGGCATCCTGCTCGAGCAGGGCGGTTTCACCGCCTCGCTGGATTACTGGAAGTTCGATTTCAAGGGCGAGCTCGGGGTTGAAGACACCTCGGCCCTGTTCGCCTCCCTCGCCGGCACCGGCTGCACCAAGGCGGCTCTCGCAGCCCGCTTCGTGTTCAGCGGCGCCTGCAGCCAGGCCAACGTCCTGCAGGTCACCCGCAAGATCGTGAATGGTCCTGACACCTCGACCTCGGGCCTCGACTTCCGGGCCCAGTACGACTTCGACAATTTCTTCGGCATGGACTTCATGGACACCAGCGTCACCGTTGGTACCGAAGGCACTCTGCTGAAGGAAGTGAAGCGTAGCGCGGCCATCCTGCCGGAAGACACCTCGGTGACCTTCGCTGCGGCGATCGACCGGGCCGGCCTGCACGACCTCGGCGGCGGCGACTTCTATTCCTACCCCAAGCTGAAGGCGACTGGCTTCGTCAACGTCCGGGGTGAGAGCTGGAACCTGCGCTACCAGCTGCAGTATCGCCAGGGCACCACCGTCAACGGTGCCGTCTGCTCCAGCGCCGCTCTGGCCGGTGTGACCCCCGACTGCCGTTACAACTACACTGCGGCGGCCTACCAGTCCGTGGGCGAGACCGAGTCCTACTGGCAGCACGACCTGAACCTGAACGTGGACCTTCCCTGGGACACGACGGTTTCGGCCAGCATCCAGAACCTGCTGGATACCGATCCGTCCTTCGCCCAGAGCTTCTACAACTATGACCCGACCAACGGGAATCCGCTGGGCCGCGTCTTCAAGCTCGGCGTGAAGAAGACCTTCTAGTCTGAACACCAAAGGCGGATCGGGGTTCCCGGTCCGCTGAAGGTGGCCTGATATGGAAAAGGCGCTGATCCGAAAGGACCAGCGCCTTTTTCCTGTACGGGATTGGCCCCCGCCCTAGGGCTTGCGGCCCTTGGGCAGGGCCTCGACCTCCTCAGGGGTCAACTTGACCACCCGGTTGATCCGGCAGGTCTGGGGCCCCAGTGTGCCCGGGCTGATGATCTCGGCCCCGGCACCGTTGCAGATCGAGGACGACCCCCGGGAGGTGATCCCGATCTGGTTGTTCCACTCGATGTCGTGGCAAGGCGAGAAGAGCTCCAGCCGATAGCGGTCCTTGACCCCGACCCGGACGATCACGGTGCGATCATCAATGGCCGAGAAGTTGGAGACCTGACTGGTCCAGAAACAGGCTCGGGCCGGCTTGGCGGGCTGGGCCATGGCCGCTGTGCCTGTCAGGGCGATCAGGGCGGCTGAAGCGAGAAGTCGACGCATGAGGCACACTCCTTCCATATGAGAATTCAAATCTGCGGCCCGTCTGTGACCAAACTGGGGCCCTGGGACGCCTGACCCCGCCTCAAGGCACGCTGCCGGAAGCGGTCGGGGTTTAACAGTTCGGCGAGATCCCTGGGCAGGGGAGAGGCGTGATCCAGGACCAGGGCCGCCACATGCTCCCCCAGAAGGGGAGCCAGGGCAAACCCCCGGGAGCCCATCCCCGTCAGCAGATAGAGCCCGGCCAGCTCCGGCCCTGCGGCACCCGCCAAGGGCAGGTGGTCCGGGGTCGTGGCCCGGTTGGCCGCACGCCCTGCCAGATGCTTGGCATCCAGGCCAGAGGCCAGGTCAGGCCGCTGCTCCGCCAGGGTCTCGAGATTGCGCCCATGGTCCTCCGTCCGGACCTCGGTGCCGGCATCATCCCGATCATGGGTCGCTCCGAACAGGAAACCCTCCCCCGTGGGGATCAGATAGCCGCCCCAGGCCATGGCCTCCACGGCCTGTTCAGACGACACCCAGCTGGCCTGGCCGCGTACCCCGCGGAGGGGCAGGTCCCGGATCAGGTCCGAGGACCCCATGGCTGTGGCCAGGATGACCCGGTCGACCCGGGTCTCGCCGGTCTCATGGTGCAGGATCCAGCCACTGTCCCGGGACTCGAGGCGCTCGATCCGTTCAGGGCGGGGGTCGCGGCACCAGGCCTCCAGCACCGCTTGAGGATGGACGACCTGGCTGCTGTTCATGTCCATATGGTCGGATGTCGCCACCAGGTTTCCGGGGGCGAACAGGTCGGACCCGGCCAGGGTGGCAAAGCGCTCCGCATCCTTGGGGCCCTGGGCCAGCTGGCGCACACCCGTGGAGATCACCGCCCCCGGAATCTGGCCATAGAGCCCCGTGGCGCGGTCCAGGGCCTGAGCAAAGAGCCGGGCTATGAGGCCAAGACTGGCATCGATCCTCGGGGTCACCAGGGCGGCCGGATTGCCAGACCCCCCTGTTCCGGTTTCGAACTGGAGGGGTTCAATGCCCATGGCCCTGAGGGCGCGGGCCGCGCTTGCCCCAGCAATGCCCGCCCCGATGATGGCCACGCGCGGCGGTGAAGGGTCTTGCACCTGGCCGGGACGCTGGGCCTCAAGCCTCTGGCGCTTGCGGCCAAAGCCTGGCTGGCGACTGACCTCAAAGCCCGCCGCCTCCAGTCCCCGCCGGACAACTCCGGCGACGGTAAATGTGGCAGCCCGCGCCCCCGGAGCCGAGCGCGCCCCCACCAGCGCCAGGACCTCATCGCGCCACATGGCGGGGTTGAGGGCCGGGGAAAAGCCGTCCAGGAACCAGGCATCGGCCTGGCCGGACCAGGTCTGAAGGGCGTCACTGACCTCCATGATGGCCAGATCAATGCGGGCACCCAGATCGGGAAAGTCCAGACGGTGGAAGCCCCGCCGGGCGGTGGGCCACTGGGAGAGGAGTTGTCGGGCCAGGGGGGCCAGTTCCGGCCAGACCGCCAGGGCGCGCCCGGCCTCGTCCCGCGACAAGGGATGGGCCTCCACGCTGAACAGGGTCAACTGGCCATCGGCCGGTCGGTGCTGCTGCCAAAGGTCCAATAGGGCCAGGATGTTGAGCCCGGTTCCGAACCCCAGTTCACCGACGGTGAACCGGGTCCGCCCCTGCCAGGCCCCCGGCAGGCCACAGCCCTGGAGGAAGACCGCCCGGGTCTCGGCCAGACCATCCTCGGTGGAGAAATAGATATCGCCATAAAGCCGCGACCTCGGCTGGCCTTCCTCGCTCCAGACCAGGGGCGATTCGTCGTCAGGCGGGTCCGTCTGGCTCATGGCCCAGACTACGACATCTACGGCCACGAAAAAGGGCCGCCCCGGGGGACGGCCCTTTCCAGCTCACGGATGAAACCGTGGTCTTAGTGCTTTTCAGCCGGAGCAGCGGCGGCCGGAGCGGCAGCGGCGTCAGCGGCAGGCGCGGCGGGGGCCGCGGCGTCGGTGGTGGCTTCAGCGGCCGTGGCGGCGGCGTCAACGGCGGTCTGGGCGGCCGGGGTCTCGGCAGCAGCGGCCGGGGCTTCAGCAGCCGGGGCGGCTTCTTCGGTCTTCTCGGCGGGCTTGGAGCAGGCGGCCACGGACAGGGCGGCGACGGCGGCGCCAGCGACGAGCAGCTTGCGGAGGATTTCAGTGGTCATGGGATTTTCCTAAAGGTTTATCAGAATGGGGCTGATCCTCTCGCACGAGTCGGGGATCAATCCTCGAGGGCAGTTCAGGTGCCCTTACCCAAAGAAAAAGGGCCGCCCCGAAGGACGGCCCTTTCCAAAACGCAGATGCGTTTTAAAGCTTAGTGAGCGGCCGGAGCAGCGGCAGCGTCAGCGGCCGGAGCGGCGGCAGCGTCAGCGGCCGGAGCCATGGCAGCGGCGTCAGCGGCCGGAGCAGCGGCGTCAGCGGCCGGAGCAGCGGCGTCAGCGGCGGGAGCTTCAGCAGCCGGAGCTTCGGCGGCGGGAGCTTCAGCGGCCTTGTCGGCCGGCTTGCCGCAGGCGGCGACGGAGAGAGCGGCGACGGCAGCGCCGGCGACGAGCAGCTTGCGAAGAATTGCGGAGGTCATGTGCCTGGTCCCCTAGGAAACGGAGGTTGTATGCGCCTGACTCGTTCCCCCGAATGGACAACGCCGCAAGCGCGAGGAAGGAATATGCCGTGGTTCGCCCTCTGCGCAAGGAGATAATTCACGCGCTCGTGATCGATTTGGGGAAGAGCTCGCGAAATCGGGGAATTTCAACGGATAGCGGCAATTCGGCATGGTGAATTTTTGGGTCTGCTTCCCCTGCGCTACATCGCTATATGGACGAAATCGAGGGGGAGCTCACCATGTCATTGTCCGATCTGACGCCGCCCAGGGCCCGGGCGATTCCTTTGCCGGACAGAGACGGCGAGGTGGCGGCCCTCGAGTTCGGCCCCCCTGACCGGCCTGTTGATCTGGTCTTCAGTCACGCCAACGGATTCAATGCCCGGACCTATAGGTCCATCCTCGGACCTCTGGCCGCAGATTTCCGGATCCTTGCCCTGGACCAGAGGGGGCATGGCCTGACCCGCCTGCCCACGGTGCTTGAGGGCCGTAATTCCTGGGACCAGGTGGCAGAGGATCTGCTGGCGGTGATTCTGGCCCTCGACCTGCAGGGCGTGACCCTGGCGGGCCACTCCATGGGGGGCACGTCCAGCCTCATGGCTTCGGCTCGCTGCCCGGATCGGGTGAAGGCGCTCGTCCTGTTTGATCCGGTCATCATTCCCGGTGAGCTGGTGGCCGCTGCACCGCCAGGGGAGGGGGCCTCACCCCTGGCCCAGGGGGCCCTGAAGCGCCGGGCGGAGTTTCCCAGCAAGACTGCGGTGATCGAGTCCTATACCGGCAAGGGGGCTTTCAGGAACTGGAGCCCCGCCATGCTGGCCGATTATGTCGAGGACGGCTTTCGTGACACGCCAGAGGGGACAGTCACCCTGGCCTGCGCGCCCGCCTGGGAGGCCTCCAACTTCTCCAGCCAGGGCCATGACACCGGCGCAGCCTTCGACCTGTCCCGGGCCCCCACCCACATTCTCAGGGCGGAGATCGGCTCCACCTGCCACATCGCCGCCCGGGAGGAGGCTCTGCTCGCCACTGGCCGCTATCAGATCGAGACCGTGCCAGGCACGAGCCACTTCCTGCCCATGGAACGACCGGACCTGGTGGTCGCGGCCCTTGAGGCGGCCATGTCCTAGAGACTGAGGCCGGCCAGGACCTGGTCCTCGAAGCTGGCAAGGGCTTCAGGCGAAATCTCGATCACCTTGCGCCGGTCCAGGTCGAAGCTGATGACAATGGCCTCGGCGGTGACCCAGGGCTTGCCGGACTCCGGGTCGAGCATCCAGTGCATGACACGCCGGGTCTTGGGCTCGGCCCCGGCAAAGCCCGAGCGGATCTCCGTTCGGTCTCCGGCCCGTGGCCAGTTGTGATAGAGGACGCGATATTCCAGGACCGCCCCGCCGACCCGGGGCGGGGTCTCGCCGGGGGCCAGGGCCGGGCCGGGGCGGGTCTCGCCGAACAGGCGCGCCACCCCGTCCGAGACCCGGCCAATGAACAGTTCCGGCCTCATGCGCCCGAAGATATCCAGGTCATCTGGCCCGATGATGCCAAGACCGATCCTGGTCATGCCCAGGTCCAGGGCCTTGGCCAGGCTTGCCCCGCTGACCACGAGCCCCAGTTCCACGCTGCGTGCGGCAGCATAGGCGGGCACGGTCCCCATCAGATCGGCACTGCGATCGAGAACCCGCTGAGGCCATGGCCGCGGGCTGAGGTCAGAAGTGGCGACATGTCGGATGCGGGTCTGGAAGGTGGCCCCCGGCGTCCCGTCGGGATGGCGGATCACCAGCACCAGCTGGGCCCAGTCCTCTCCCAGCTCCACCACGGACCCTGACATCCACAGGGCGGCCCCGGCCCGGGCTTCCTTCAGAAACCGGATGTGGTGTTCCTGGACCAGAAAGGTGGTCTCGGACTCCGGCGCAAGGGCGCGGGGAAGGCCCAGTTCGGCGACAAAGGCGCCCAGACCCTCCATGGCCTTGGTCACCCAGAAGCGGACATTGAGATGGCCCATCTCGTCGCATTCCCAGGTATTGACGCCCCCGGACCAGACCTCGACCCCGTCACTCACGCCCGTCTCTCCCGCACAAACTATTTGTCGCGATCCCCTGTAACCAATTCCCGGCGGAAACGAACTGGAATCAAGGCCACAGTCGTGGGACGGCCCTGAACCTGTCAGGGTCCGTCACCAGCCGGTGCGAGGTGAGATGAGCGAGACGTCAGCACGCATTGAACTTGTGCCCCGGCACAGTCGGGTCACCCGGATCACCCACTGGATCAATGTGGTCGCCATCACCCTGCTGCTGATGAGCGGACTGCAGATCTTCAACGCCCACCCGGCCCTCTATTGGGGCAAGGCGTCGCACTTTGCCGAGCCCTGGGTGTCGATGAAGGCCGTGCCCCGGGGGGAAGATCTGATCGGCGTGACCAAGATCGGGTCCCTGACCCTGGAGACCACAGGCCTGTTCGGCTATTCCGGCAAGGTCGGCAAGCGTGAACCCCGGGGCTTTCCGGCCTGGTCGACCATCCCCGGCTACCGTTCCCTGGTGGATGGCCGCCACTGGCACTTCTTCTTTGCCTGGCTCTTCGTGATCAATGGCCTGGTCTATCTGGGGGCCAATCTGGCCAATGGTCACCTGAAGGATCTGGTCCCAAGCCGCGTACAGCTTGACCCCAGGCACCTGTGGCAGGAAATCCAGGACCATGCCCGCCTGCGCTTCCCCAAGGGCGACGAGGCGAGGCACTATAATGGTCTGCAGAAACTGGCCTATGGCGGGGTGGTCTTTGCCCTCCTGCCCCTGATGCTCCTGACGGGCCTGACCATGTCGCCGGGCATGAATGCGGCCCTGCCCTGGCTGGTGGACCTGTTTGGCGGACGCCAGTCAGCCCGGACCCTTCACTTTATCTCGGCGAGCCTGATCGTGGGCTTCATCCTCGTCCATCTGGTGATGGTTGTGGTCTCCGGGCTTGGCAACAATCTCAGGTCCATGATTACCGGCCGCTATGCCATCGAGATCAAGGAGGATGTCCAGTGAGCGCTGATCGTCGCACATGGCTTCGCGGGCTCGTGCTGGGCACAGCCGGCCTCTGGCTCACCGCCTGCAATCGCATCAATGACAATCCTCAGGTCCAGAAGACCCTGCAGAGCGCCGAAGGTCTGACCCGGCGTGCCCAGCGTCTGGTGACTCCCCGCAAGGCCCTGGCCCGGGAATTCAGTCCGGAAGACATCTCCCCGGACTTCAAGGCCAATGGCACGACCCGTCCCGGGGACAAGGAATACACCGCCCATCTGGCCAAGGGGTTTGCGGACTATCGTCTCATCGTCGATGGCCTGGTGGACACCCCCCTGGCTCTGGACCTCGCGGCCTTGAAGGCCCTGCCCTCCCGCAGCCAGATCACCCGACATGACTGTGTCGAGGGCTGGTCTTCCATCGGCAAGTGGAAGGGTGCCCGGCTGGGCCCCCTGCTGGATCGCGCAGGCCTGAAACCCAATGCCCGCTATGTGGTGTTCCACTGCTTCGATTCCCTGGGCGGGATCGGGGTCAAGGACGGTCGCTACTATGAGAGCATCGACCTGATCGATGCCTATCACCCCCAGACCATCCTGGCCTATGCCATGAACGATCAGGTCCTGCCTGTGAAACACGGTGCCCCCTTGCGGCTCAGGGTCGAGCGCCAGCTGGGCTACAAACAGGCCAAATACATCTCCCGCATCGAAGTGGTGGAGAGCTTTGACCAGATTGGCCGTGGCAAGGGCGGGTTCTGGGAAGACCGCGGCTATGAGTGGTACGCGGGGATCTAGGTGCTCCCTCAGTCAGCTTCGCTGACAGCTCCCCCAGAGGGGGAGCAATTGGCACCCTAAAATTCCTCCCCCTCTGGGGGAGGTGGCACGCGAAGCGTGACGGAGG
>CAIYZB010000310.1 GCA_903930545.1 uncultured Alphaproteobacteria bacterium | reverse complement strand
TCGCGTCTGGCGGGACGGGACGATTACCTGCCCCTGCCGGACTGGAATGTCTATGTGGAGGGCGGAAAGGCCCTGACCCTCACCCTTCCGAGGGAGCCCTGGAACTATCTGGAGGTTGTCGGGGCGGCCTTTGGGGAGATGAGCTGGTCGGACGGCGGGCTGGCGGAGAGCCTCGCCAAGCGGAGCCAAGGACAGGAGCGGACGTTCCATCTGCTCGAAGGCGATCATCAGGGGGGCACCCTGACCTTCACAAATGCGCAGCAGGAAACCCCGATCCAGGAAATCTCGGCCTTTCGGGTCGAACCGGGTACCGTTCCCACTGGAACCAGCACCTTGACCTATACGGTCCGGGCCAACGCCGCCGCGGACAATCCAAACCTCGATGAGCTCAGGGCCTATATCAGAGGCCGGCATCCCCGGGCCGAACGCTCCATCGTGGTCGCCCTGCCCGAAGGCGCACCCTCACGACCCGCGACGGCCGAATCGGGCCCACATCTGCCCCTGGTTCATATCCTCATTCCCTTTGAGTTCGGGGCTTCACCCCCTGAACAGCCCCTCTACCGGTCCTGGGGCTATGGCTGGGAAAACATGGTCTCTGCCCTTGACGGGATCGCCATCGACCTGCCGGCCATGAACCTGAAGCCGACCCATGGGACCTATGTCCCCCTCAATATACAAGTGAAGGACCCGATCTGGCCGGGGCGCAATCTCATCGATGTCAGTGTGGCGGTGAAGCCTGGAGAGGCACGGACCCTCTGGCTGGATACCCGTGACCGCATCCTGCCGAACCGCAGCCTTTACCTGGCAATAGCCGGAGCAGGGATGGACTTTGATGCCTCCGCCCTCGATGGTGCCAGGATCCGGCTGGTCTTCAAGCCGAGAGCCCAGGGCCGCGAGGAACATGTCACCGACCGGCTGAACCAGTTGAAGGACAACTGGGGCTTCCTAGTCGAGGAGCATACGGCCTCCAAGCGCGAGGGCCTGTATCGCCGCTTGGTGGAGGATGCAACGGACCTGTTCCGGGTTGACCCTGAGAACCGGATCGGTCGGGAATATTGGGCGGACATTACCTATAACAGCCAGGGTGCCCTGGACTTCGTCCAGCCGGTTGCACCCAAGAATGTGCCGCTCTGGGCCTTCCGTCAACTTGAGGACCTCAAACAGGTCCACGCCTTTGTCTCCTGGTGGATCGACAATCGCCAGGTGGCCTATGGCGACTTCGGTGGCGGGCTTTCCGACGACACTGACCTGCTCCAGCAATGGCCAGGACTGGCCCTGATGGGGGTGGAGCCGGACCGGATCCGGGCCTCGCAGATGGCCCTGGCCGACGCGGTCTATGCCAATGGCATGTTCACCAATGGCCTGCCCACCATCGCCACGGATGAACTCCACACCTACGAAGAAGGGATCAATTCCAATTCGCAAGCCATGTACCTGAACTGGGGCGATCCCAAGGTCGTCGAGCGACTGATGACGACGGTGAAGGCCCTACAGTCGGTGGTCGAGATCAATCCCGCCGGACACATGCACTTCGTTTCGGCCTGGTTCTCGGGATCCAAGGTCTATCGCGAGCGTCCCTGGGACTGGTCGAAGGACCAGACCTATCTCCTGCTGCATCCGGCCATCCTGATGGCTCAGTTCAACGGGGATGACACCTCACGGCGATATGTGGTGGGACTGGCCGATGGCCTCCTGGCCCATGCCACGACCGCAGGTGCCAAGACCACCTGGCCGGTGGAGGTGAACTGGAGCTCCGATGCCGCGCGGGGAACCCTGGCGCCGGACGCCCCGCCCATGCAGGTTTTCTGGGCGGCCTATCGCCTGACCGGCGACTCCAAATATCTGGCCCCGCTCAATGCCGTCGCCGGTGGCAACAACAAAGCCCTGGCCTCCATGACCGAGAATGTCACGAGAGGCCTGAACAAGGAGGAGGCCTGGGGCAGCGAGGTCATCAAGCGTGCAAAGGCCGCGGGTGCGACCAATTTCGACCGATACCTGGCCTGGGACCTGACGGGGGACAAGACCTATCTCGAGGCTCTCTATGGCGACGAAATCCGCGCCGGGGCTCAGAGGTTCTATAGCCAGACCGAGGGCCATTGGTGGTCGGACAGGGTCGAACTTCCCTCTGAACTGCTTCAGAGATCGCGCCTGGGCGGGGTTGCCCTTAAGCGCAACTGGACCTGGCCCGGCGCCACGGTGAGCTGGCGCTTCGACGACCCCGCCATGGCCGAGCAAGTCGCTCTGCTGGTGTCAGGGGCAAGCCCGGAGCGCTTCAAGGTGATCGCCCACAACACCGCCGACCATGAGGCTAGGGCGGCCATGACCGGCTGGAACGTCGCGCCTGGCGAGTGGAAGCTGGTGCAGGGCCCTGACATCGACGGCGATGATCGGGCCGACAGGTCTACAAGCCGGTCTCTCCGCCTGGAAAAGGGTGCCTCCGTCGATCTGAGCTTCCCGGCGGGCCAGACCTCCGTCCTTGAGTTCGAGCGGCTAAAGGCTTCAGAGCCGACCCAGGACCGTCCTGACCTCGGCATTGGTCCTGATGACGTCAAGCGCCTCGCCGGCATCGTGTTTGTTACGGTCCACAGCCTCGGCAGCCGGGATGCTCCGACGGGCCAACTGGTCATCGAG
>CAIYZB010000309.1 GCA_903930545.1 uncultured Alphaproteobacteria bacterium | reverse complement strand
GGTGGCCTCGCGGCTGAACCCGCAGCCGGGGGAATTCATCATTGACTGTGCCGGGGGCACCGGGGACATGGCCCGGCGTTTCGCCCATCTCGCCCGGGGTGCCCAGCTGCGCCGGGGCGGGGACGACGCCAAGATCTTCGTCATGGACTATAATGCCGAGATGGTGGCCGCCGGTCGCGAGCGGGGCGGTGAACCCGAGATCGCCTGGTCCGTGGGCGATGCCCAGCGCCTGCCCCTGCCCGATGCCTGTGCCGATGCCTATGTCATCTCCTTCGGCATCCGCAATGTCACCGACATTCCTGCCGCCCTGCGCGAGGCGCGCCGGGTGCTGAAGCCCGGTGGCCGGTTCCTGTGCCTGGAGTTCTCGCGGCCCCCCACCGAGGTGCTGCGCAAGGCCTATGATGCCTATTCCTTCAAGGTCATCCCCGCGATCGGCGAACTGGTGGCCAAGGATCGCGACAGCTATCAGTATCTGGTGGAGAGCATCCGCCGCTTCCCCGACCAGCAGACCTTCCTGGCCATGATCCAGGATGCGGGCTTCAAACGAGCCGGCTATACCAATTTCACCGGCGGGGTCGCCGCCATGCACCATGGCTGGGCCCTCTAGGCCATGAGCAGTGTGGCCGCCCTCGGCCGTCTGACCGGGGCCATATTTACCCTTATTCGCCAGGATGCCCTGCTGCCGCGGGAACTGGATGGCCTCTATCCGCCGCCCTTGCGGCTCCTGTCCCGGGCCCAGAGGCTGCTCGGGGGGGCGGGTGCCCGTCAGGGCCGTCCCGGCGAGCGATTGGCCCGCGCCCTGGAGGGCATGGGGCCGGTGGCCATCAAGCTGGGACAGCTCCTGTCGACCCGGGCAGACATTTTCGGGATCACCTTTGCCGAGGACCTGTCGCGGCTGAAGGATCGCCTGCCGGCCTTTTCCACCGAGGTGGCCCGCAAGGCCGTGGAACAGAGCCTGGGTCGGCCCCTGAGCGATCTGTTCTTCAATTTCGGCGAGCCCGTCGCCGCCGCCTCCCTGGCCCAGGCCCATGATGCCCTGCTGCTGGATGGTCGCCGGGTGGCGGTCAAGGTCCTGCGCCCCGGGGTGGAGCGCCGTGTGGCCGAGGATGGCGAGGTTCTGGCCCTGGCCGGTCGCATCGTCGAGATCTGGGCCCCGTCCCTGCGCCGTCTTGAACCCCGCAAGCTCACCGAGACCGTGATCCGGGCCACCGAACTGGAGCTGGACCTCAGGCTGGAGGCCGCCGGGGCGGACGAGCTGCGGGAGGTCACGGCCCGGGACGGCTATATGTCCGTGCCCAAGGTGGTCTGGGACGGGGTGGGCAAGCGGGTCCTGACCCTGGAATGGGCTAAGGGCACGCCCTTGTCTGACCCGGCCGCCCTTGTCCTGCCGGGCATTGACCGCAAGGCCATGGCCGACAACCTGATCCGCGCCTTCCTGGTCCAGGCCCTGGATCATGGGGTCTTTCACGCCGATCTGCACGAGGGAAACCTCTTCGTTTCCGCCCCTGACCAGATCGTTGCCGTGGATTTCGGCATTGTCGGTCGCCTGGGGCCCATGGAGCGGCGCTATCTCGCCGAGATCCTCTGGGGCTTCCTGAACCGGGATTATGAGCGCGTCGCCCAGATCCATTTCGAGGCGGGTTATGTGCCCCGCACCCATTCGGTCTCGGCCTTTGCCCAGGCCCTGAGGGCTGTCGGCGAGCCGGTCTTTGGCCGCCCCGCTTCCGATGTGCCCATGAGCCGGGTCCTGCTCCAGCTCTTCGAGATCACTGCCCTCTTCGACATGCACCTGCGCCCCGAACTGGTCCTGCTGCAGAAGACCATGATGACGGTAGAGGGCGTGACCCGGCGCATCTATCCCGACCACGACATCTGGGCCGCATCCGACCCCGTGGTCCGCCGCTGGATGCTGCGGGAGCTGTCCCCCAAGGCCCGGGTCCAGCGCTATGCCACCGAAGGCCTCGAGGCCCTTCGCGCCATCCACCGTCTGGTGGACAGGGCCGCCCAGGCCCCGACCACCGCGAGCGACCACACCCATCCGGCGATCCTTTGGTTCGCCATAGGCGCCGCCACGGCTGGCCTCGCCTTCATGGCCGCCAGTCTCTTCACCTGATCAGTCAGCCTGGGCAGGTTTGCGGGTCTCTTCGATCTGCTTGTCCCAATAGGCGGCCCCCTCCCGGGGCTTGAACAGGGTCCGTGGGGCCCCGTCCCGGGTCACCACGGCAAACAGGTTCTGGGCCGGGTCATAGATCAGGGTGTCCCCATTGGGTCGGGTCAGGGTCCTGGCACCCGCCGGAGGGTGACGGACAAAGCCGTGAGCCTTCTGGACAAACTCATCCAGGCTGGTGGCCCCGAGATCAGATCCATTGCGCTCGAAGCTGCGGGCGGCATTTTCCTCCGCCGTGCCCCGACGACTGGCGGCCCAGTAGGGCTTGCCGTCCAGCTGGCGTGTCGGGGTGTCGCTGGCGACCCGGGGTGGTTTTTCCGCAGGGGACCGGTCGCCAGCCGCCTCCGGAGCGTCGTTTTTCCGCACCGCTGAGGTCCGTTCACAGCCTACCAGTACGAGGCCCATGGCAAGACCCGCCGCAATCCATCCAAACCTGACCATGTTTCATCCTTTCAAAACCATTCAGGGTTGTGTTTGAACATATAGGGAACACAATCCGAGGTTTGTCCAGTGCCCCCGGCTGGTTTAAGAGCCAAGGGACCATTCAAGGGGGCC
>CAIYZB010000308.1 GCA_903930545.1 uncultured Alphaproteobacteria bacterium | reverse complement strand
CGTCGGGGGGCGAGCGGCGGCTCGTGGCTCCGGTGCCGGATGACCTGGCCGCCATCGAGGCCCGTCTCGGACTGGTTCGTCCCCAGGGGGCTTCCGAGCCCGAGCCCGCCGGAGCATAAGGGCGCATGGACAGGATCCTTCTTGTGGCCGCTGGCGGAGCGGTTGGTGCCGTGGCGCGTTATGGCCTGGGCTTGCAGGCCGCTCGCCTGCTGGGCACCGCCTGGCCCTATGGCACCCTGGCTGCCAATCTGATCGGCGGTCTTCTGATGGGGCTGCTGTCCGGCTGGCTCAGCCAGAAGGGGGGCGCGGATCCGGAGCGGTTTCGCCTTTTGCTTGGGGTCGGGATCCTCGGGGGGTTCACCACCTTTTCCGCCTTTTCCCTTGAAACCGCATCCATGATCGAACGGCGGGAGCTGGGCTCCGCCCTGGCCTATGCCCTGATCTCGGTGACGCTCTGCATTGTCGCCGTCTTTGCCGGTCTGGCCCTGGCCCGTCGGGGGATCGCATGAAGGAAGTCCGCACCCTCTATGTCGATGCCGGGGAGGATGGGGTTCGCCTCGATCGCTGGTTCAAGCGCCGTTGGCCGCACCTGACCCATGTCCAGCTCCAGCGCCTGTTCCGGTCCGGCCAGGTGCGGGTGGATGGCTCCCGCGCCAAGGCTGATTCACGACTGGCCGCTGGCTCGGTCATCCGCGTGCCGCCCCTGCCAGACGCTGCACCCCGGGAGGCCAAGGAAGGTCTTGATCCCAAGGAGGCTGCCTTTGCCCGGTCTCTGGTCCTCTATGAGGACGAAGAGGTGCTGGTTCTGAACAAGCCCTCGGGACTGGCGGTCCAGGGCGGCACCAAGACCACCAAACATGTCGACCGCCTGTTGTCGGCCTGGGGGGAGGGGCTCGAACGCCCCCGTCTGGTCCACCGTCTTGACCGGGATACCTCAGGCGTCCTCGTCCTGGGCAAGTCCCCCGGGGCGGCGGCCAAGCTGGCTGGAGCCTTTGCCCGTCGCAAGGCCCAGAAGACCTATTGGGCCCTGGTGGTCGGCCATCCCAAACCCTCCGAAGGCGTCATGGAACTGCCCCTGATCAAGCGCGGGGTCGGGGATCGGGAAATGGTCGTGCCGGCCAACCCCAAGGAAGCCGGGGCCGAACCCGCCGAGACCGAGTTCGTGATGATCTCCCGGGCCGGGGCGCGGGTGGCCTGGATGGCCCTGCGGCCCCATACCGGGCGGACACACCAGCTGCGGGCCCATATGCTGGCCATGGGCCATCCCATCCTGGGCGATCCCAAATATGGCGATGCGGCCTCGGCCAGTCTGTCAGAGGGCCTGAAGCTCCAGCTCCATGCCCGACGCCTCACCCTGCCTCATCCCTCCAGCGGGACCCTGATCCTTGAAGCCCCGATCTCGAAGGAAATGAAGGCGGGCTTTGCCCGGTTCGGCTTCGACGAGCACGAGGCCGATCCCGAACCCTTCGCTCGCAAGCGGCGCTAGACCAGACCCGGCACGGCGCGGATCGAGGCGCTGTCCGGGAAGACCGTTGTGTCCAGATCCCTGGTCTCGACCCCCAGTTGACCGGCCAGAACGCCCTTCAGCAGTCCCCTCATATCGAGGCTGGGGGCAAGGTCCCGCCCCTCGAACAGGGCTGAGTCCTTCAGGCCGGGCCAGTCCCCGATGATGCCGCCCCGCTTCAGACCGCCGCCCAGCAGCAGGGCGCTCGAGGCTGTGCCGTGATCCGT
>CAIYZB010000307.1 GCA_903930545.1 uncultured Alphaproteobacteria bacterium | reverse complement strand
GAGACGAAGCTCGTCGACGCCAAAGCTGAGATAGCCGATCAGGCCCTTGTCCTGGGGCCGCAGGATGATGCGATAGATGGCCGTGGCCATGATGCACTGGACCACCAGTCCCATGACCAGCATGGGGAACATGGCCTTGAGCATGGTCAGGAGGGCGGCGGGGTCAGCGGCGGTCTCGCCCTGGCTGGCCTCGATGGCGGCGCGGGCCTCGGGGGCCAGGCTGATGAGATAGACGGCGCTGATCACATTGGCGATCAGCAGGAAGGCCGCCCAGATTGCCAGGGCACGGGGCTGTTCCCTCGTGATCCGGAACCCCTCAAACGCGGCATCAGACGGCCCGATCTTCGACATCATCTTCCCTGGGCCGATCTCGAACCCGTTCGAGTCAGCCGCTCCTTGAACGACAAGCTTTGGGGGCGTGCGCGCAAGCCTGCAAGGCCCCGCTACCGATCCGCCGCAATCGTTGCTACTTAGTCACGCATGACAGTTGAACCCATCCATGTAATCGGCGGCGGGCTCGCCGGTTCCGAAGCCGCCTGGCAGATCGCCGAGGCCGGTGTGCCGGTCATCCTGCACGAAATGCGTCCCGTTCGCGGCACAGACGCTCACCAGACCGAGGGTCTGGCCGAGCTGGTCTGTTCCAACTCCTTCAGGGCTGATGACTGGACCGGCAATGCCGTGGGGCTGCTGCACGCCGAGATGCGGCGTCTGGGCTCCATCATCATGACCAAGGGCGATGCCCATCAGGTCCCGGCGGGCGGGGCCCTGGCCGTGGACCGTGACGGCTTCTCCCAAGGGGTCACGGCGGCCCTTGAGGCCCATCCCCTGATCACCATCGCGCGGGAAGAGATCGCCGGCCTGCCCCCGGCCGACTGGTCCAGTGTGGTGGTGGCCACAGGCCCCCTCACCTCGCCCGCCATGGCCGAGGCCATTCTTGACCTGACCGGAGAGGGCCAGTTGTCCTTCTTCGACGCCATCGCCCCCATCATCCATCTGGACTCCATCAATATGGATGTGGCCTGGCGCCAGTCCCGCTATGACAAGGAAGGTCCCGGCGGGGATGCGGCGGCCTATATCAACTGTCCCATGGACAAGGCCCAGTACGAGGCCTTCATCGATGCCCTGCTGGAAGGTCCCAAGTCCGAGTTCAAGGACTGGGAAAACGTCCCCTATTTCGACGGCTGCCTGCCCATCGAGGTCATGGCCGAACGGGGCCGCGAGACCCTGCGTCACGGCCCCATGAAGCCGGTGGGCCTGACCAATCCCCGCGATCCCCTGGTCAAGGCCTATGCCATCGTCCAGCTGCGCCAGGACAATGCCCTGGGCACCCTGTGGAACATGGTGGGCTTCCAGACCAAGCTGAAGCACGGGGCCCAGAGCGACATCTTCCGCACCATTCCAGGTCTGGAGAAGGCGGTCTTTGCCCGGCTGGGGGGCCTGCACCGCAACACCTTCCTCAACTCCCCCCGCCTGCTGGATGACCAGCTGCGCCTCAAGGCCCAGCCCCGTCTGCGCTTTGCCGGTCAGGTCACCGGGGTCGAGGGCTATGTGGAAAGCGCAGCCGTCGGCCTCATTGCGGGGCGACTAGCGGCAGCTGAGCGTCTGGGCCAGCCCATCACCGCCCCGCCTGCCACCACGGCCCTGGGGGCCCTTGTGGGCCACATCACCGGTGGGCATCTGGAGGGCGGCAAGGGCAGCTTCCAGCCGATGAACATCAATTACGGCCTGTTACCACCCGTCGAGGTTATCAAGCGCGATGGCGAAGGCCGACGCCTTGGGGCCAATGAGAAGAGCCGCAACAAGAAGCGGGCAGGGGGCGCGCGCGCCCTGTCCGATCTTGCCACCTGGCAGGGCGCAAAGCTGGCCGAGGTCGAGGCCGTCTGATGACGTATCGGGGGTGG
>CAIYZB010000306.1 GCA_903930545.1 uncultured Alphaproteobacteria bacterium | reverse complement strand
GCATAGGCATCGGCCCCGCTGGCAATGCCCCCGGCCCCGATCAGGGCGAGTCGGCCGGCGGCAGCCTCATGGAAGCGCCCGAGCATGGCGGTGGACAGGGTCATGAGGGGCGCACCTGAGAGCCCCCCGGTCTCCCCGGCATGGCGCGAGGCGAGGGCCGGGCGGGTGATGGTGGTGTTGGACACGATGATCCCGGCAAGGCCCTGGGCCAGGACGGTCTCCACAATGGCTTCTACTTCGCCTTCCTCCAGGTCGGGAGCGACCTTAAGGAACATGGGCACCAGATGCTCGGCGGGCAGGGCGTCGCGGGCCTCGGCCAGACGTCCGAGCAATTCCTCAAGGGCTGCCCGTGTCTGGAGCGCCCTCAAGCCGGGGGTATTGGGCGAGGAGATGTTGATGGTGAAATAGGAGGCCTTGCCCCACAGGCGTTTCAGCCCGGTGACATAGTCGCCGATCCGGTCGGTGGCCTCCTTGTTGGCCCCGATATTGGCCCCGATGATCCCGGGACCGCGTCGGTCCAGCCTGGCCGCATAGGTCTCCAGCCCCTCGTTATTGAACCCCATGCGGTTGATCACCGCCTGATCCTCGCTGAGGCGAAACAGGCGGGGCCGCGGGTTTCCGGCCTGGGGCAGGGGGGTGACCGTGCCGCACTCCACAAAGCCGAATCCGGCCCGCAGCATGGGGCCGAAGACCTCGGCATTCTTGTCAAAGCCCGGGGCCAGACCCACGGCATTGGGCAGGTCCAGGCCAGCGAGCTTGGTGGCCAGGATGGGATCAGCGCGCCCCGCCCGGGGACCCAGACCCGCTGCCAGGGCCTTCAGCGTCAGGCCATGGGCATCCTCTGCGTCCAGCAGGTGCAGGGCGCGGGTGGCGATATCATAGATCATCCAAGGGCTCCGAGCCGGGGTACATTGTCCTCCCCAAGGGGAGCCTCGGTGACGGCGATCACCTGTTCCAGCTCAAGGGGCACATAGAGGTGGGGAAACAGGTCTCCGCCCCGCGAGGGTTCCCATTTCAGGGCCTCGCCCAGGGCCTCGGCCTCGATGGTCAGGACCACCAGATCTGCCTGGCCTGCGAAATGTTTGCGGGCGGTCTCACCGGCCTGGAGGGCGGTGGAAAAGTGGATATAGCCATCGGCGAGATCGACGGCGGATCCCACAAAATGCCCGGCCTCCTGGGCCGCCTGCCAGTCGGACCGTGACAGGATCTTGTAGATCAGTCCCACGCCTCAGACCCCCGGCACGAAATAGCCGTCATAGGTGGGGCGGCCATAGGCATCGATGAGGAAGACGATCGAGGTGGCGGTTGGAAACCCACCCTGGACCTTGCGTACGAGGCTTGGGTCCGCATGGCCTTCCAGCAGAAGACCCACGGCCAGTTCCTGGATCCCGGGATTATGACCGACAATCATCACGGTGCGGGCTGTCCGGCCTGCGACCTCTGCGAAATCGCGGATCACATGGTCCTCGGCAAGATAGAGATCGGGCTCCGTCCGCGCGGTCGCCTCGGGAAAGGCCGGAGCAACCTGTGCCCAGGTCGCCTGGGCGCGCGCCGCGGCCGATACCAGCACCAGATCAGGAACCATGCCCAGATGAGCCAGGGTCTCGCCAGCGGCCCGGGACTCTGCCTCGCCCCTGCGGGTCAGGCCACGGTCGAAATCGTCCCGGCTCGGAGCCTGGTTTTCGGCGTCGCCGTGTCGCAAGAGGATCAGCCGGTCCATGGTCACTCCAAACAGATGGAATCTCATAGCTGGCCTTGCGCCCGGCGCGAAGCGGTTGACAGACAATCTATGGCGCGGTCCAAGCGCCTGATGACAAAAGAGGCCTCAACAGAGATCGAATACGAGACCGGGGGCGGGGTCTGGCAGTTTCCGGTGGACCAGCCTCTGGGACTCGACTCAGGGGGCGAGCTTGCCCCCCTGGAGGTCGCCTACAAGACCTATGGCAAGCTCAATGCCGACCGGTCCAATGCGGTCTTCATCTGCCACGCCCTGACCGGGGACCAGCATGTGGCCTCCACCCATCCCGTGACCGACAAACCTGGCTGGTGGACCCGGGTGGTTGGCCCGGGCCTGCCCCTCGACCCTACCCGCTATTTCATCATCTGCAGCAATGTCCTGGGCGGCTGCATGGGCACCACGGGACCGGCTTCGATCAATCCGGCAACAGGGGAGGTCTGGGGCCTCAACTTTCCGGTGATCACCATTGGCGACATGGTCCGGGCCCAGGCCATGCTGGTGAAGGCCCTCGGCATCGAGACCCTGTTTGCCGTGGTGGGAACCTCCATGGGCGGGATGCAGGTCCTGCAATGGGCGGCGGACTATCCGGAACGGATGTTCTCGGCCATCTGTGTGGCCGCCGCCGCGCGACATTCCGCCCAGAACATCGCCTTCCACGAGGTGGGGCGTGCAGCCATCATGGCCGACCCTGACTGGCGGGAGGGGGCCTATGACCGCGCTGGCGTCCGGCCCGAAAAGGGTCTGGCCGTGGCGCGCATGGCCGCTCACATCACCTATCTTTCCGAAACGGCCCTGCAGCGGAAGTTCGGCCGCGAACTGCAGAGGGATGGCCTGTCCTGGGGCTTCAATGCCGATTTCCAGGTGGAGAGCTACCTGCGCCACCAAGGGGCCAGTTTCGTCGATCGCTTCGACGCCAATTCCTACCTCTATATAACTCGGGCCCTGGACTATTTCGATCTGGCCGACAGCTATGGCGGGGTCCTGGCCGAGGCCTTCATCAAGGCCCGCGCGGTGCGTTTCTGCGTCCTGTCCTTTTCCTCTGACTGGCTCTATCCCACGGCGGAAAGCCGTGATGTGGTCCGCGCCCTCAATGCTGCTGGCTGCCGGGCCAGCTTTGCCGAGATCACCACGGACAAGGGACATGACGCCATCTTCCTGGACGAACCGGCTCTCGATTCGGCCCTGAGGGGCTTCTTGGCCGCGGCCGCTGAACGCCGGGGTCTGGCATGAGTGGTCTTCGTGAGGACTTCCGCGAAATCCTGCGTCTGGTCCGTCCGGGCAGTCGGGTACTCGACGTCGGCTGCGACCGTGGCGACCTCCTGGAGCTTCTCACCCGCGAAAAGCAGGTAGACGGTCAGGGCCTGGAGATTTCGTCGGAGGGGGTTTCGGCCTGCCTCGCCAAGGGTCTCGCCGTGGTTCAGGGGGACGGGGATCGTGACCTCGACCATTTCCCGACCCGGGCCTTTGACTATGCCATCCTGTCCAAGACCCTGCAGCAGATGCGCGAGCCGAGACGGGTCCTGTCGGAACTGCTGAGGATCGCCGACCGCGCCGTGGTCTCGGTGCCGAACTTTGGCCAATGGCGGGTGCGCTGGGCCCTGCTGGCCCGGGGCCGGATGCCGGAGACCAAGGCCCTGCCGGATCCCTGGTATTCCACGGCCAATATCCATCTGTGCACCCTGCACGACTTCACGGCCCTCTGTGAGGATCTGGACCTGCGGATTGATGCCTGTTCAGCCCTGTCTGCAGGCAAGCCGGCCCGACCCATTGATCCGACGCGTGGGATCGAGAACTGGCGCGCGGAGACAGCTCTCTTCCTGCTCAGCCGCCGGGATCAGCCCCAGCCGGTGCAGCCCTTACCCGGGCGCCTGCTCTAGCCAGCGATCGCCGCGTCGTTCTGGTCGCCGGTGCGGATGCGCAGGGCCTGTTCCAGATCCAGGACGAAGACCTTGCCGTCGCCGATCTTGCCGGTATTGGCGGTTCGGGTGACCGCCTCGATCACTGCCCCCGTAATGTCGTCAGGCACGGCGATCTCCAGCTTCACCTTGGGCAGGAGCTTCACCTCGTACTCGGCCCCGCGATAGACCTCGGTCTTGCCGCGCTGGCGGCCATAGCCCCGAACCTCCGTGACCGTCAGTCCAGATGCGCCAGCCTCGGTCACGGCCTCAAGGACCGCGTCCAGGCGGCTGGGCTTGATCACGGCAACGATCATTTTCATGGCGCATCTCCGACAGGCTTGGTCACCCCCAAGCTAGGGCCATCCGTCCCAAGCTCCAAGAGGCTCGCAGGATTGGAACGCTCGGGTGCCCGGGAAACGGGCATCCGCCCCGCTGGCAAGGGGCTCAGGACCGGCTGGGCGATACGATTTCGCGCCCTGTGGCCCCTGGGCTTGACCGCGTAGGTCTGTTTAACGGCCTCCATCAGGACCAGTCCGGCAAAGCCGGGCCACAGCCGTGAACCGGCCTGTTCAAAGGCCTCTGCCCAGTTGCAGAGCCAGGGGGCGGGTGGAACATAGAGGGCCCGTGTCCAGCCCGAGGGTTCAAGCTCGGCCTCCCGCAAGAGTTCGGCCAGCTGGCTGCGGGTATAGGGACGCCCATGGCCAAAGGGGGTCTGTTCGGCAGTGGACCATAGACCATTGCGGGCTGCCACCACCACCACCAGCCGGCCAGACGGCGCCAGGACCCGCCAGGTCTCCCTCAACAGGGCCAGGGGGTCGGGGCTTTCTTCCAGGGCATGGATGGCCAGGATCCGGTCAAACAGGGCATTGCGGAAGGGCAGGCTGTCCTCGCCGCTCAGGCAGGTGAGGTTCGGTGCTGCACCCGGCCAGACCTCCACCCCCTGCTGGGCAGGCATGGCGGCCACTACCCTGCGTGCCTTTGTCTGGAGGGAGCCAAGGAAGGGCGTGGCATAACCGATCCCCAGGACGTCCTGACCATGGGTATCGCCCCAGGTCTCGATCAGCTTGCGCGACACCATTTCCCGAGCCGCCCGCCCAAGGGGCGCGGCATAGAACTGGCGAAGATCGAGGACATCGCGGCGCATGGGATGTTCAGCTAGCCTCGACTTGGCGACGCCCTCAACCTAAATCGGCAGAATGAGACGGCACCGGGCCGTCCTGGAGGCCCCCATGAGCGTCACAATTCACCAGTTCCCCTGCCTGTCGGACAATTATGGCTTCTTGGTCCGGGACGATGAGACGGGGAAGGTGGCCTGTATCGACACCCCGGATGCAGCCACCATTCTGGCGGAACTGGAAAAGCTGGGCTGGGGTCTGGACCTGATCCTCAATACCCACTGGCATGCCGACCATGCCGGGGGAAATGCCGAGATTGCCAAGGCGACAGGAGCGACCTCAGTTGGTCCCGCCGAGGTCGAGCGCCTGGTGCCAGTGGATCGCAAGGTTTCGGGCGGGGATGTGGTGGAACTCGGCGAAACCCGGTTCAGTGTGATCGAAAGTGGCGGCCATACCCTGGGTCACGTGGCCTATTTCGACGCCGCCGATGAGGTGGCCTTTGTCGGCGACACCCTCTTCACCCTGGGCTGTGGACGTATGTTCGAAGGCACACCGGAGCAATTCTGGGCCAGCCTGGAACGACTCGCGGCCTTGCCGGATGCGACCCGCATCTATTGCGCCCACGAATATACTGCCTCCAATGCCCGCTTTGCCCTGTCCGTGGATGCTGACCCCGGTCTTAAGGCGCGTACGGATGAGATTTTCGCCGCCCGGGAGCGGGGCGAATGGACGGTTCCCACGACGCTGGGACTTGAACGGGCAACCAACCCCTTCCTCCGGGCCCCGATCCTGCGGCCGGACCTGAAGCCCTATGAAGCATTCGCGGCCATCCGGTCGGCCAAGGACAATTTCAAAGGTTAGGGGGAATTGTCACGCCAGAGGGGCTTATTCATTCCCGGCAATTTTGCATGAAAAATACTTCTGAAATGGCGATAAATACACGCATTGCCGCCGCATAATCGGTTCTGAAGTCCCAACTTGGCTTTGGCGTTAATTTCAGAAAGTTCCCGGTTTCCCTGTAAATATTTGGGGAAAGCTATAGGGTGGCCCGGCATCACGGTGTCAGACGGTCCTATGTGGATTGTCCTCCGGTTGCGAAAGGACTTTCCCCATGGCGGTCAAGAACGGTCTGGCGCGCAAGGTCCTTATGGTCGCTCCCCACGCGGGCGGCTGGGCGGTCCATCACGAGGGCGAGGTCATGGATCCGTCCGTGACCCAGGAAGAAGCCCGTGCTGCCGCCAACAAGCGTGCCCGGACCTTTCTGGATGCCGGGGTCCCCTGCCAGGTCACCGTTCGCGGAGAGACCGGCTTCTTCGCCGTCGCCTAAATCCAGGAAAGTCCGAGTCATGGCCCAGCCCCTTCCGCCCGTCCCCCGTGCCAGTGTCGAGGCCTATCGCGCCGCCATTGCCAAGGCCATTGCCGAAGGCTGTGATGCTGACGACCTGACCCTGCGCCTCACCATGCGTGACGAATCCGGCCTGCGCCGTGATCGCGCTGTTGGCGTGGACGAAATCAGCTTTGTGGGCGGCGAGATGCGCTTCCATGGGGTCAAGGTTGTCAGCGGCGGCGTCCAGGTCAGCATCCTCGATCGCGGGACCGCAAACGCCGCGAGCTAAGGCGGACTGTTCCGGCCCGGGCGGGTGAGCTAGTCTCGTACCATCCTGCCGGAGCGCCTGATGACCCCTGCCTCGTCCTCGCCGCTGAAACTGGCCCCCGGACTGGTGGTCGGGATCTGCTTTTTCATCGCCGCCCTTGAGGGCTACGACATCCAGGCCTTCGGAGTGTCCGCGCCCCATATGGCCCCCGAACTGAAGCTCGGCCCTGAACAGATGGGCCTGGCCGGCAGTGCAGCCATGCTTGGTCTCATGCTGGGGGCTCTGGGCGGGGGGTGGCTGGCGGACCGTGTCGGACGCAAGCCCGTCCTGGCCGCGTCGGTCCTGGCCTTCGGCCTGTTCTCGATCCTCACCGCCCTGGCCCACAATTTCGAGACCCTGACCCTGGCGCGCCTGGCGACAGGGGTCGGCTTCGGCGGTGCCATGCCCAATCTCATCGCTGTGGCGACCGAGATCTCACCACCGGAAAAGCGGATTGCCACCACAACCTCCATGTTCTGTGGCCTGCCCGCAGGCGGCGCGGTCGTCGCGCTTCTGGCGCGCTTCGGGGGTGAGACTGTGGACTGGCGCACCCTGTTCTTCATCGGCGGTGCCCTGCCCATCCTGCTGGTCCCTGTGATCCTGACCCTGATGCCGGAGACCCGGCCGGAACCTGATCCCAGCCAGGACCACAATCTGGCCCGGGGCCTTTTCGGTGGCGGGCGGATACCGGCGACCCTGCTGATCTGGCTGATCTTCGGCCTGGACCTTCTGGTGACCTACCTTCTGCTCAACTGGCTGCCGACCCTGGTCATTGCCAAGGGCTTCACGGCCGCTGACGGGGCCACGGCCTCCCTCTGGCAGAATGTGGCGAGTGTTGTCGGTGCGCTGATCCTGGGGCGGCTGTCTGATCGCTATGGCTCCCGCTGGCTGCTCATCGGGGTCTTTGCCCTGCTCGCCCTGGCCATGGCCGGGCTCTCGGCTGCCACCACCATGACCGCCATCGCCGTCTATGCCGCGGCTGCGGGCTTCACCGTGGTGGGCGGGCTCTATGTCCTCTATGGCGTTGCGCCCACCTATTATCCGCCTCAAGTCAGGGCTCTGGGGGTCGGGGCTGCCATTGCGGTGGGTCGACTAGGCTCCATCATCGGCCCCCTTCTGGCCGGTGACCTCAAGGGCATGGGCTACAGCGCCGCCCAGATCCTGATGGCCATGGTGCCCCTGGTGATCCTGACCGTGGTGGCGATCTTCGCCCTGGGCCGGATCAGGCCCTTTGCCGCGCCGCCTGCTGAAGGCCCTGCGGCAGGGTCCTGAACCAGGCCTCCGGGGATAGCTGGGCCGCCACCCGGTTTCGGGCGGCAATAGCCAGACGCGGACCCAGGTCCGGATCGTCCCTCAGGCTGCGCAAGGCATCGGCGGCGACCGTGATTTCCGGGTCTGCCCAGGTCTGGCCCTGATAGATGCCCTGTGGATCCTCAACCGGAATCTGGCTGGCCGGGATCAGCCGGGCACAGTCATTGTCCATGAAGTCCTGGTTTCCTGACCCCTCGGTGGCAATGACGGCCGTGCCAAGGGCCATGGCCTCGGCCAGGGTCAGGCCGAAGCCCTCGGCCCGGTGCAGGGAGACCAGAACGTCGGCCGAGGCGATCAGGGCCTTGACGCGGTCATAGGGCCAGACCTCGTCGACGATCTCGACATTGTCCCCGGCAAGGTTGCGCAACCGCGACAGGGCCTCGGGCGCATGCTCGCCATTCTGGGTCTTGATGATCAGACGTGCCGAGGAATCGGACCCGAAGGCGAGGTTGAAGGCGGCAATCGTCCCTTCGGGGTTCTTCCGTGCCATGGATGAGCGGAAGTCGAACAGGCTGACCGCGAGAAAGCCGGGCTCCCGGTGTGCCGGGATCGTGCCTGCATAGTCTTCCATGAACAGGGGATGGGGCACGACCCGCAACGGGGCTGAGGCCCCATCCAGAGCCTGGGCGGTATAGGACGATGGGGCCCAGACCTCGTCGATCAGGGTGGCATCCTTCAGCCAGGCGTCCGGGGCCCGAGGCAGTTCCCAGGCCCAGTAGCCATAGCGCGGGCCCTGGACCCGATCGGGGCCCAGATAGGCGAGGGCGGCTAGCAGTTCCGGGGCATTGAGGTGGAAGATCCAGGGGCCGGGTGCCAGGGGGCTGTGGTCACGGCCGGCCCAGGCGAGGCGGGCCTCGGCCACATCTATCGCCTCGACATCAATGCCAAGGGACTCAAAGGCACGGATAGCCAGACGGGCGGAGGCCGCGATCCCGTGGCTGCCGGACAGGTAACCCACCACACGGATGGGTCCGTCCAGGCGATCGGCCTGATGCGGGCGGCGCGCCTGGCGGCGGACATGGGCTTCCAGCATCCGGTTGGCCAGGGGCTGGGCGAGGCGGCGCAGCGGCTCCGGCAGCAGGCCGCGCCAGATCTGGCGGGCAAGGCCCATCATGCCGACCAGCTGACACCCCGGGCCATCAGGGCGATGGCATCGAGGGGATGAAGGCCGGCCTCGGTCTGGAATTTCACCCTGGTGACCTGCGAGGGCGGGGTGGCGGGCAGACCCTGGCCTGTCAGGAAACGGCCGGTGGAGGCTTCAAAGGTCAGGGTGTCAGAGAGCCCGGTTTCCGTGACCACGAGGCGGGGAACCACCGGACCATCCCGGCCTGACGGCTGGGGGGTGCGGCGCTGAAGGCTCAGACCCGCGAGACGGAAGCCAAGACCTTGTCTGACGCCTCGGGGCAGGGCGGCCAGCTCAAGCCCGTATTCCGCAGCCCCGCCACCGATCAGCCAGCGCAGGAACCGGAAGCGATCCTTGGCCTGCGCAAGATCGAACAGGCGCTGCAGATCAGGGCGGGCTTCCCACAGGGCGATGAACAGACGGGGAAACTCCGGGCCGAATCCCGGTCGATCAAGGGCAGCACAGACACTGGCCCTCTGTTCTGAGGACCATCCGGCCCGGTGGCTCATCCCATAGAGCTGGATCTCGTCGAGACCGCAAAGGGTCCGAATCCGCTGGATGAGGTCTGGCGTGACTGCTCCCAGCAGGGGCGCGGCAAAGCGCCCGGCCAGGGCCTCCTCGCTCAGCAGAACCGCCGGCAGGTTAGGGTCATCCACGGCAAACCGGGCGCGAAGATCCTCACGTCCGTTGAGCAGGGTAGCCAGCAGGCGGGTGCGGTCCGCCAGGGCCCAGTCTGTTATCCGCGCCGATCCCTCGGACCAGGGCCCCTCGACGACGCTGACGGCCTGGCGTCCTGCCTGGGGCTCGGGGGCCGATAGCCAGGCCTCGGCCGCTTCGGTCAGACCTCCGCCAAAGTCCTCCCCACGCCGGGCGGCGGCCAGCATGCGGCGGCGCTCCTGGCGGGTCAGCGCCCGGCCGGAGGGCAGGTGATCGTGGCCATAGGCCACAGCGCTGGCGGCGATATGGCCCTGGGCCAGGAGCTGGGCGCCATAGTCCTTGAGCAGGGTCGAGAGGGCCGAGCCCTGGGGGACCTCGTTGCGGTCCTGGTGCTTGGACAGCTGGGCGGGACGGCGGGGATCAAACCCGGAGAAATGGAAGAAGACCAGGGGCTGGCCGTCCACAGCCCAGCCTTCAGGCGTCCGAGTCAGGTCCCGACCCTGCAGGTTCCAGTAGGCGAGGTTGAGGCCCGGGTCTCTCAGGATCGCAAGATCCGATACCAGCCCCGGCGCCAGGTCCATCCACTTCTGGTCGGTGAACAGGCCATTGGCAAAGTCGACCCGGCAGTCGAACCGGCACTTGTCCGCCCACCAGTCCAGCAGGGCCTCGATCTGGGGCTCGTTGCGCACAGCCATGAAGCCGAGATTGAAACTGCCCGAGGTCAGGATGGTGTGGTCATTGGGATTGGCAGGGCCCGACAGGGGCCGGGTGAGATGCGGGGTGAGGGCCAGAGGTGCCCTTGTCAGGGCCTGTCGCACGGCATCCAGGGGCCGATAGACCCAGATATCGGGGTCCAGATAGGTCACGGACTGGAACCGCTTGAGCAGGGCCCGGAAGGCGTGGGGCTTGACCGCCGTGTTCAGCTCCAGGGCGTCGTAATAGGCGCAAATCAGGGGGAAATCGGGCACCAGGGTCTCGGCCCCGATCACCTCGATGCCGCCGTCCGACAGGTCCAGCGGCCCGTCACAGACCACGACGATGCGGCTCATGTCAGGCTCGACCTGGGCAAGGCTCTGCATCAGGCACGCGGCCTGGGCCGCATAGTTGCGCGAAACAATGGTGAAGACGGCGTCCACGCTCATGGGTCTAACAGCCCCCGGGCCTGCCGTCACTCAGCCGCCGCCGGGGGCTTGATCAGGGTGTCGAGCTTGCGGATGTCGACAATCTCCGAGGCGACGCCGGAGTCCAGGCGCATCACCTTGTTGCAATAGAGCCGGATCAGGTCGAGGTCGTGGGAGGCCAGAACCAGGATCCCGGCCCGCTCCACCAGCTTCAGCAGGCGCTGGTGGGCTATGCGCTGGAACTGGGAATCCCCCACAGCGATCCACTCGTCCATCAGCAGGACATCGGCATCCACAGAGGTGGCGACGGCAAAGGCCAGACGGGCCTGCATGCCCGCGGAATAGGTCTTCAGTGGCATGGCCAGGAAGGGTCCAAGGCCGGTGAAGGTGGCGATCTCGTCCATCTTGGCTTCGATATCGCGGGAAGACAGGCCCGCGATGCGGCCCCGCAGGCGGATATTGTCGATGCCCGTGGCGGTGGGGTCGATGCCCAGGGACAGGTCCAGAAGGGCGGTGATCCGGCCCTCCACCTCGATGGAGCCCTCATCGGGTTCATAGGCCCCGGACAGGGCCCGGAGCAGGGTGGTTTTGCCCGAGCCATTGTGTCCGATCAGGCCCAGGCGATCCCCGGCCTTGAGCTTCATGTTCAGACCCGTCAGGGCCGTGACCTCGGTCACCCCGCCCGTGGACTTGTCCAGCCGACCGCCCACCGTGATCTTGGCCAGGTGCTTCTTCAGGGACTTGGCGTCCACCCCATAGACGGGGAAACGCATGGTCAGGTCCGTGACCGTGATGGAGACCGGCGGGGCCTTGAGGGCAACGGCGGGCTTCTTCGGACGCAGGATGGATTTCACGGGCGTCTTCATAGGTAGTGGACGATCCGCCGGCGGGTCAGGGTGAAGACACTGAAGGCCAGGGCCCATCCCCCGACGGCCATGAGGCCAATGACCAGATAGCTCACAGGATCTGGATGGCCCCCCATCATGGGACTGCGCACGGCATCCAGCAGGTGGAAGAAGGGATTGAACTTCAGCAGGGCGTGGTTGAGCAGGGAGCCTTGCGGCCGCCAGAACACCGGGGTCATGAACATGGCGAACTGGGTGATGGAGGCCACGATCTGGGGGATGTCGCGGAACCGCGCCGAGGCGATGGACACCAGCAGGCTGATCCAGGCGATATTGGCGACCACGAGGACCAGACCCGCCAGGGCAAGGGGCAGATTGGACTCTCGCCACAGACCCGACCAGATCAGGACGCCTACCACGATCACCAGATGATGGCCGAGATTGACCAGGTTCCGCAGCACCGTGCGCCAGACGAAGGTGAACATGGGCAGGGCTGTCTGGGACAGCATGGACGAGGCCTGGACGAAGGTGTCGCAGCCCTCATTTATGGTCTGGGTGATCAGGCCGAAAAAGACGATCCCCAGGGCCACAAAGGGCAGGAATTCCTTCAGCGGCATATTGAGCAGCCGCGAATAGAGAAAGCCGATCCCCAGGACCATCAGGCCCATGGACAGGGTGATCCAGAGCGGCCCCAGGATCGAGCCGCGATAACGGGACACCACATCATGCCAGGCGAGCGACCAGGCCAATCCGATATTGCGCAGGGACCGCGCCAGGTCGTCCCCGGCCATGGCAAATTCATGCCAGGCCCCGCGCCGACCCGTACGCAGCATATGCTGGGCGGTTTCCAATGAGATCTCCCGGACAGGCTGCGGCAGGTAACAGGTCGGCTTTTGAGGCGCAAGCACGCGTCCCCTTCGGGGGTTTCCCAAACGTCAGTGTTCGTCTTGCGGGGGAGCAACTTCCCCCTCCGTCACGCTTCGCCCGCCACCTTCCCCCGAAGGGGAGGAATTGCACCGCACGAATTGCTCCCCCTCAGGGGGAGCTGTCGGCG
>CAIYZB010000305.1 GCA_903930545.1 uncultured Alphaproteobacteria bacterium | reverse complement strand
TGGATGCCCAGACGGTGCAGGGTGGGCGCGCGGTTCAGAAGAACCGGATGCTCGCGGATCACCTCGTCCAGGATATCCCAGACCGCAGGCTGTTCCCGCTCCACCATCCGCTTGGACTGCTTGACCGTGCCGGACAGGCCCTTGGCGTCGAGACGCGCATAGATGAAGGGCTTGAACAGCTCGAGCGCCATCTTCTTGGGCAGGCCGCACTCGTGCAGCTTCAGTTCCGGACCCACGACGATGACCGAACGGCCGGAATAATCGACGCGCTTGCCGAGCAGGTTCTGACGGAACCGGCCCTGCTTGCCCTTCAGCATGTCGGCGAGGGACTTCAGCGGGCGCTTGTTGGCACCGGTGATGACCCGGCCGCGACGGCCGTTGTCGAACAGGGCGTCCACGGCCTCCTGCAGCATCCGCTTTTCGTTGCGGATGATGATGTCCGGGGCGCGAAGCTCGATCAGGCGCTTCAGGCGGTTGTTACGGTTGATGACCCGACGATAGAGGTCGTTCAGGTCGGAGGTGGCGAAGCGGCCACCGTCCAGGGGCACCAGGGGGCGCAGTTCCGGCGGAATGACCGGAACCACGGACAGCACCATCCATTCGGCCTTGTTGCCGCTTTCGATGAAGCTTTCGATGAGCTTGAGACGCTTGGACGTCTTCTTCAGCTTCATTTCCGAGGTGGTGGTGAGGAGGTCCTCACGCAGCTTGTCGGCTTCCTTGGGCAGGTCGATGGCCCGCAGCAGGCCCTGAACCGCCTCAGCGCCGATCTCGGCGGTGAAGCTGTCATCGCCGAACTCTTCCTGGAAGCGCATATACTCGTCTTCCGAGAGCAGCTGATGCTGCTTCAGGGGCGTCAGGCCCGGCTCGGTGACGATGTAGTATTCGAAATAGAGGACCCGCTCGACGTCCTTCAGGGCCATGTCCAGCATCATGGATATGCGGCTGGGCAGGGACTTCAGGAACCAGATGTGGGCGACCGGCGAGGCCAGTTCGATGTGACCCATGCGCTCGCGACGGACGCGGGCCAGGGTGACTTCAACACCGCACTTTTCGCAGATGATACCCTTGTACTTCATGCGCTTGTACTTGCCGCAAAGGCATTCATAATCCTTGGTCGGACCAAAGATACGGGCGCAGAACAGGCCATCACGTTCCGGCTTGAAGGTCCGGTAGTTGATGGTCTCGGGCTTCTTGATCTCGCCAAAGGACCACGACCGGATCTTTTCCGGGGAGGCCAGGGCAATACGGATGCGGTCAAAGGTCGGAGCGGCCTGGACCGGATTGAAGATATTCAGGACTTCCTGGTTCATCGATTTTCCAGTTCGTCAGTCGTTTCAGAGGCGGTGGGGGAGGAGCTGACGGCCCCTCCCCTCGCAACGGTCATCGAAGTTGAAGTCCGGCCTTAGCCGTTCTCCAGCTCCACGTTCAGGCCCAGGGAGCGCATTTCCTTGACGAGAACGTTGAAGCTCTCGGGGATGCCGGCTTCGAACGTGTCGTCGCCGCGCACAATGCTCTCATAGACCTTGGTCCGTCCGGCAACGTCGTCGGACTTCACGGTCAGCATCTCCTGCAGGGTGTAGGCGGCCCCGTAGGCTTCCAGAGCCCAGACCTCCATCTCCCCGAAGCGCTGTCCGCCGAACTGGGCCTTACCGCCCAGCGGCTGCTGGGTGACCAGGCTGTAGGGACCGATGGACCGGGCGTGGATCTTGTCGTCGACCAGGTGGTGCAGCTTCAGCATGTAGATGTAGCCGACCGTGACCGGGCGTTTGAACTTCTCGCCGGTCTGGCCATCATAAAGCTGGACCTGACCCGAGCGGTTCAGACCGGCCTTTTCCAGCAGGTCCTCGATGTCGTCGATATGGGCACCGTCGAAGACCGGGGTCGCGAAGGGCACGCCCTTGGACAGGTTCTTCGCCAGCTCGATCAGCTCTTCCTCGGTATCGGGAAGCTCCTGGTCCTCGCCATAGACGCCCTTGAGGTGATCGATCAGGGCCTTCTTCTGCCCACCGTTCTGCCAGGCTTCCAGCAGGGCAGCGATCTGCTTGCCCATGCCAGCCGCGGCCCAGCCGAGGTGGGTTTCGAAGATCTGACCGACGTTCATGCGCGAAGGCACGCCCAGCGGGTTCAGCACGATGTCGACGTTCTGGCCGTCTTCAAGGTGAGGCATGTCCTCGATCGGAAGGATCTTGGAGATAACCCCCTTGTTGCCGTGACGACCGGCCATCTTGTCCCCAGGCTGAAGCTTGCGCTTCACGGCCACGAAGACCTTGACCATCTTCATCACGCCGGGAGGCAGTTCGTCGCCGCGCTGCAGCTTGTCGACCTTGTCCTCGAAGCGACGGTCGAGACGCTTGCGGGCCTCGTCGAACTGGCGGCGCATGGCCTCCAGCTCGCCCATGACCTTTTCGTCATCGACGGCAATCTGCCACCACAGACCGGGTGCGATCTCTTCCAGCTTGTCGGCCGAGATCTCGCCGCGGCCCAGGCCCTTGGGACCGGACACGGCGTTCTTGCCGGTGAGCAGGGTGCGCAGACGGCTGGTCATGTTGCGGTTCAGGATCGCGAACTCATCGTCGCGGTCCTTGCCCAGGCGGTCGATTTCAGCCCGTTCAATGGCCAGGGCGCGTTCGTCCTTGTCGACGCCATGCCGGTTGAACACGCGAACTTCCACGATGGTCCCGGCGACGCCCGGGGGCAGACGCAGGGAGGTGTCGCGGACGTCAGAAGCTTTTTCGCCGAAGATGGCGCGCAGCAGCTTTTCTTCCGGGGTCATCGGGCTTTCGCCCTTGGGGGTCACCTTGCCCACCAGGATATCCCCCGGCAGGACCTCGGCCCCGATGGCCACGATGCCCGCTTCGTCGAGGTTGCGCAGGGCTTCCTCACCGACATTGGGGATGTCGCGGGTGATTTCTTCCGGACCGAGCTTGGTGTCGCGGGCCATGACCTCGAATTCCTCGATGTGGATCGAGGTGAAGACGTCATCGCGGGCGATCCGCTCGGAGATCAGGATCGAGTCTTCGAAGTTGTAGCCGTTCCAGGGCATGAAGGCGACCAGGACGTTACGCCCCAGCGCCAGCTCACCCAGCTCCGTGCTCGGCCCGTCGGCGATGATCTCGCCGGCCTGCACCGCATCGCCCACCTTCACCAGCGGACGCTGGTTGATGCAGGTGGACTGGTTGGAGCGCTGGAACTTGCGCAGCCGGTAGATGTCGACGCCGCGCGTCGTGCCGTCATCGCCCGTCGCCCGCACCACGATGCGCGCGCCGTCGATGCTGTCGATCACGCCGTCCCGCTTGGCGACGATGGTCGCGCCGGAATCCCGGGC
>CAIYZB010000304.1 GCA_903930545.1 uncultured Alphaproteobacteria bacterium | reverse complement strand
GCCCTGATGACCGACATCGGCTTCACCGGCGGCGGCAAGGGGGCAGGCATGGTCTATGTGGCCGGAAAGCCGGACCACAAGATGGACAATGGCCATATGGTCGAGCACATCGTCGAACTGGTCGAGGCCAAGGCTCGCGAGCTGAAAGCGGCCGAAACCGCGGCTGAATAGAAAAGATTCAACCGGTTTGCGAACTTGACGCCTGCGTCACCACTTGCGCAGGACCAAGTCCCTTGGTTAGGTGCCCGCCATCAAAAACGGAGGACGCCATGTCTGCGGACGGCAACTGGAAGATCACGATCAACTCGCCCATGGGCGCTCAGGAAGTCAACGCGACCATCACCACCAGCGGCGATACCTTCACCGGTAACACCAGCGGTCGGATGGGCGAGCAGGCCATCGAAGGCAAGGTCGACGGCGACAAGCTGACCTGGTCCACCTCGATCACCTCCCCCATGCCCATGACCCTGGAATTCGAAGCCACCGTCAGCGGCGACAGCCTGTCCGGCACCGTCAAGCTCGGCGCCTTCGGCTCCGCGCCCCTCTCGGGCACGCGCGTCTAGGATTGATGGCGACCCTCGGGTCGCATCACTGAGAATACGAAGGGCGGGATCACCAACCGGTGGTCCCGCCTCTTTTCGTATGGGCTCAGGCGCTGGCCCGGCAATCGTCCTTGAGGCCAGGCAAGCCACCCGAGCGCAGGAACACCTCGGCCTCGACCGTCAGGGCCCATCGATGGGCGCCGGGCCCGAAGGGCTTGCGAAACAGCGGCCCGGGTCCACGGCCATCAGCGCTGGAATGGGCGTCAAAGGCCGCGACAGCTCGCGCCCTGAGAGCCAGACCGGGTTCGGCCGGACCAGCCTCGCCCACACCGGTTCGGTGAGCGGCAAGAATCTCAAATACCTTGTCCCTATGAGCAGACCCTCCAAGCCTCAGGAGAACCTCGGCGATTTCACCCACCAGTGGCTCAACCCTTGTTGCTTTGGCCTGCCGTGGGGGACGGCGGCGGGCGGGGTCGAGAATCGACGGCATCAATTAACCCTGTTGCAAACTGGTCATCACAGAGCGCCCGCGGCCTGAGTCTGACAACCATGCTCAATCGGGGTGTGAAACTTTGTCCCACCTTTCCCGTCACTCGGGAACTCCGCCCAATTCAGGGCCACTGAGGCGGGCGCTGCCGGGTCCGGGCCCACTGAGGATGGGCAAAGCCCTGTTCGGCAATCATCAGAGCAAGGTGCAAAAACGCCTCGGCCTGAGAGGGACTCCCGAGAGGCGCGCCAGCATTGACCAACTTCAGAGTATCCAGGGAAGCCTGGTCGAGGAGGAGCCTGATGCTGGGCAGCAACAGCCCCTTCTTGATCAGGGCCTCAATGCGTACTGTCACGATAGGCATGGGCGGCGGCGGGGGCGAGAAATCCCAGGTCCACGGCTTCCACCAGACACTTCTCTTCTTTGCCTTAGGCGGCTCCAAAAATCGCCCATTTCCGTCAAGTTCGTTTAACATCAAGATCACCACGCGCTCGCAATCGGCGATGATCCCGATGGGCGGACGTCCGGCTTCGAGCCCAAGCCAGGCAGCCCTTATACCTTCCTGAACGGCCGTCGGAACATCACTTCCGAAGGTCGGCGGCTTGGGTTTAGGCTTCTCCGGCTCATCGTGGTGGTCGTCATGGGCCGATGCCGGCGAGGTCATGCAGGCGCAGGTCATGACCATGGGCCAGGGTGTCAGGCCGCAGCGGCAGACCTGGGGATGGGGCACAAGGGCATGCCCGTGTCCGTGATCCTTGCCATGGCCCGAGCCGTGTCCTTGGCCACCAGAATGATCCGATCCATGACCGCTCAAGACATCGCCCCTTACACCGCCTCAATCTGGACGCGTATTCTTATGGTTAATGATCACTAAACAGGCAGTCATGCAAGGCCGCTCGCCCGGTGGTTGGCGCGGACGCCGGGAGGCGCTAGACAACCCCTCCCCAATCCTGCCCGAGGCGAACCCTTCCGTGCGACTTCCCCAAGCCCGACTGGATCAGGTCCTGGACCGCTTCCGCGAAATCGAGGCCCGGATGGAGGCTGCCACCGACGGCACAGAAATCGTTCGGCTTTCCAAGGAACATGCTGAACTGAAGCCGGTGGCCGATGCGGTCATGAACGTCCAGCGGGCGCGCAGCGAGCGCGACGAGCTCGAAGAAATGGCCGCCAGCGGCGACGCAGACATGGCCGAAATGGCCAAGGACGAGCTTCAGGCCCTCTCCGAACATCTGCCCAATCTTGAGCGGGAAGTGGCGCTTCTGCTGGCACCCAAGGACAAGGACGAGAATGCCTCGGCCATTCTCGAGGTCCGGGCCGGGACTGGCGGCGACGAGGCCGCCCTCTTCGCGGGCGACCTGTTTCGTATGTACCAGCGCTATGCCCAGTCCCGGGGCTGGCGAGTGGAGATCGACAGTGTCTCGGAGGGCGAGGTCGGCGGCTACAAGGAAATCATCGCCTCGGTCAGCGGCGACGGGGTCTTTGGTCGCATGAAGTTCGAGAGCGGGGTCCACCGGGTCCAGAGGGTGCCGGAGACCGAGGCCGGTGGCCGGATCCATACCTCTGCCGCTACAGTGGCGGTCCTGCCCGAACCCGAAGACGTGGAGATCGAGATCCGCGACGCCGATATCCGGGTGGATACCTATCGCTCCTCAGGGGCTGGCGGTCAGCACGTCAACAAGACGGACTCCGCCGTGCGCATCACCCACCTGCCCACCGGCATCGTGGTGACCTCGTCAGAGAAGTCGCAGCACCAGAACCGGGCCAGGGCTCTGAAAGTCCTCCAGGCGCGGCTCTATGAACAGCAGCGGGATGCTCTCGACACCGCCCGGGCCGAGAACCGCAAGAGCCAGGTGGGTTCAGGCGACCGCTCGGAGCGCATCCGGACCTATAACTTCCCCCAAGGGCGGATCACCGACCACCGGATCAACCTGACCCTCTACAACCTGCCCAAGGTGCTGGAGGGTGAGGCCCTCGACGACGTTATCAATCCCCTGATCGCCGAGGATCAGGCCGCCCGCCTCTCGGCCCTCGAAGACGAGTTTGGATAAGCCATGAGTGGTCACGTCGCGGCCCTGTTCCGTCACCCGGTCAAGGGCTTCACCCCCGAACAGTTGACCCAGGCGGCCCTGACCCCGGGCCAGGGCTTCGCCTTTGACAGGGTCTATGCGGTGGAGAACGGACCCTCCGGCTTTGACGCGGCAAACCCGGTCTGGATCACCAAGCAGAAGTTCACCGTTCTGGCGGCCATGGCCCGGGTGGCCTGTGCCCGGACGAAGTTCGATGACGCCACTGGCGTCTTCTATGCCAGCGCCAGCGGCCAGCCGGAATTTGCCGGCTCGCTCTTCACCGACGAGGGTCGTGAGGCCTTTGCCCAGTGGCTGGGGCGGATGCTGGGCGAAGACGCGCAAGGCCCCCTCAAGGTCCTGGAAAGCCCTGACTTCCGGTTCATGGACCATCCCAAGGGCCATGTTTCGATCATCAATATGGCCAGTGTCCGCGACGTTGAGGCCCGGATTGGTGCCCCACTGGATCCACTTCGCTTCCGCGGCAATGTCTATGTCGAGGGCTGGGAGCCCTGGATCGAGAACAGCTGGGAGGGGCGTGACCTGATGCTGGGCTTT
>CAIYZB010000303.1 GCA_903930545.1 uncultured Alphaproteobacteria bacterium | reverse complement strand
CAGTGCCGGTGCCCGGCAGCTGGAGATCGATATCCTGAGCGACCCGGAGGGCGGCCGCTATGCCTCGCCCCTGGCTCTGAAGATGGTGCCCGGCGATCCGCCCTTCGACGTGACGCCACTCAAGGGCAAGGGTCTGAAAGTTCTGCATGTCCCGGATATCGATTTCCGTTCCAGTTGCTCTCTGTTCACCACCTGCCTCTCGGAGGTTCGCGCCTGGTCCCTGGCGCATCCCGACCATGTGCCTCTGCTTCTGATGATCAATCTGAAGGAAGGACCCGGCATTCCTGGCGGCACCTCATCCCCCAGATTTGATGTCCCGGCTTTCGATCAGATGGATGTCGAGATCCGGTCTGTCTTCCCCGAGAGCGCCATCATCAGCCCCGACAGCGTTCAGGGAAAATATCCCACCCTCAGGGAAGCCGTCGGTGCCGGAGCCTGGCCCCGTCTGAAGGCGGCGCGGGGCAAGGTGATCTTCGCCCTGGATGCCGGCAAGGAGGCCGTGGCCATCTATCGCGGGGAACGCAAATCCCTGGAGGGGCGGGTGCTGTTCATCAATACCGATGCGTCGTCCCCGGCCGCGGGCTATTCGACCCTCAATGAGCCCGAGACCCTTTCCGCAGAAATCGCGAAGGCCCTGGCAGCTGGCGTGATCGTCCGTACCCGCGCCGATGCCGATACGGTGGAAGCCCGCAAGGGCGACCGCAGCCGACAGGCTGCCGCCTTTGCCTCCGGTGCCCAGTATATCTCCACCGATTACATGAAGCCCGACCTGCGCCTCGGTGACTATGAGGCACACCTGCCCGGCGGTGGCGTGGCACGGCTCAATCCGGTGACCTCGAAATAGGCTGCGTCAGTCTGCCGGGCGATCTTCCGGATACTGGGTCAGGTCGTCGGTGATCGGCCACCAGCTGGCCCGCGAACCGGTGTGAAAGTGGAAGGCCAGGCCAAGGCCGGTATCGTCCTCCAGCAGGCCTGCACGGACCCGCAGTCGATCTGGTCTGGCATGGAGCCGGCTATAGACCGGGCTTCCGCAAGTGCTGCAGAAGACCCGGTCCTTGCCCGGCGATGACTCATAGGCCTTGAGCAGTTCAGCCCCGCTGACCAGCCGAAACCGGTCTGCGGAAACCGGTAGATTGGTGCCAAAGGCCGATCCTTGCGCTCTTCGGCATTCGCTGCAGTGGCAGACCTGAATTCCGGCGACAGGGCCGTCGATCTCGAAGCTTACGCCCCCGCAGAGGCAACGACCCCGGATCACTCAGCGGCCCTTGAAGTCGGCGGGACGCCTTTCGAGGAAGGAGGTCATGCCTTCCCGGAAGTCGTCGGTGCGGATCAGCTGCAGGAATTGGAGATAGACGTGATGAACATGGTCATTGAAGGTTTCCTCCATGCCCATCCGCATCAGCCGCTTGGCGGACTGGACGGCGAGGGGGGCGTTGTCGGCGATCTGGCGCGCCATGGCCCGGGCCTCGGTCATCAGGTCCGCATCGGGAACCACCTTGTTGGCCAGACCCATTTCCAGGCTCTCGGCCGCCGAGAGGGTGGCACCCGTGAAGATCACCTCGGCTGCCTTGGCCCAGCCCAGCAGGCGGGGCAGGTGCCAGGTTCCACCTGATTCCGGCACCACGCCGCGCTTGACGAAGGCGGCCGCCAGCTTGGCGCTCTGAGCCATGATCCGGATATCGCAGCCCAGGGCAGTGTCCAGCCCATAGCCTGCCGCCGCTCCATTCAGGGCGCAGATGGTCGGAGTGGACATGTTGAAGATCACTGTCGGCGGGGTATTGCGCAGGTCCAGGTCCACCGAGACGGCAGCGGCCGACTTCTCCGACCCGATCCCCTCGCCACTGGTGGCGGAGACCAGATCCAGGCCGGCGCAGAAGGCCCGGCCGGCTCCGGTCAGGATGACGGCCCGCACCTTGGTGTCGGCATCGGCCTTGAGCAGCAGAGCCCCTAACTGGGTCAGCATGGGCCCGGAAATGGTGTTCAGCCGCTCGGGGCGGTTCAGGGTGATGGTAGCGAT
>CAIYZB010000302.1 GCA_903930545.1 uncultured Alphaproteobacteria bacterium | reverse complement strand
GCCGCCAAAGCCGCCACCGATATAGCGGGTCAGGAGATGAACCCGGTCAGAGGGAATGGCCAGGGTCTCGGCCAAGGCATGCTGGCCGCCCTTCACCATCTGGATGGAGGTATGGACCGTGACCTTGTCCCCGTCCCACCAGGCTGTGGTGGCGCAGGGCTCCATCTGGGCATGGTTCTGGACGGGAGAAGTATAGGTCTCGTCCAGTTTTACGGGCGAGGCGTCAAAGGCCGCCTCGAAGTCCCCGATCCGCATGTCCTCTTCGCCCGGCGGCTGGGTGGCCTGGTCGAGGCTGGTGGCGAAGTCCACGACGCCGGAGGTTTCCTCATAGGTGACCTGGATCAGGCGCGCAGCGGCCTGGGCATTTTCCAGGGTATCGGCAACCACAAAGGCAACGGGCTGGCCGAAATGTTCGATCCGGTCGCTGGCCAGGGCGGGGTTTGCGGCCCTCTGGCTGCGTGGATTGGCCTTGGTGCCCCGTTCGGCCTGGGCCGGAACATTGAGATGGGTCCAGACGAGGCGCACACCGGGGGCGGACTCGGCCGCCGCGATGTCGATGGCCGAGATCCGCCCAAAGCCAATGGCCGAGGCCAGCATATAGCCATAGGCGGGGGCTGAAGGCGTCTCGACCTCATAGGCGTAAGGTGCCGAACCGGTGACCTTGAGAGGGCCCTCATAGCGATCGACGCCCTTGCCGATCAGGCCGGAGCGGTTTTCGGTGACGGGATTGGGCTTGGCCCAGTCTGCAACGGAACTCATGCTGCATCTCCTTGAGCCTGGGTCAGGGCCGCAACGGCCAGTCGGCTGATCAGGGCCAGCTTGAAGGGATTGCGCCCTTCGGACCGGGCTTCGGCCAGTTCGGCCTCGACGGCCTCGGTAGGGGTGGCACCGGAGGCCAGGGCGGCCTCCGTGCGGGTGGCGCGCCAGGGACGAAGGGAAACGGCCCCCAGGGCAATCTGGCCCCCGGCCACGGCGACACTGGCCAGACCGCCGGCATAGGAGGCCCGGTTGCGGGCCTTGCGATAGATCTGACCGCCCTTGGGCGGCGGCGGCAGGACCACGGCGGTGATCATCTCTCCGACCACCAGATCGGTCTCGATCTGGGGCGTGGTGCCGGGCAGGCGGTGAAGCTCACCCACAGTAAGGCTTCGGGTCGCACCATCCGCCGAAAGGGTCTCGATGCTCGCACCCAGGGCTGCCAGGGCGACCCCCATGTCCGAGGGATTGGTGGCGATGCAGTGGTCGCTGGTGCCCAGAATGGCCCCGGCCTTGGCGAGACTGCCCAGGGCAGCACAGCCCGAACCGGGGATGCGCTTGTTGCAGGGCTTTGACGGGTCATAGAAATAGCTGCAGCGGGTCCGCTGCATCAGATTGCCACCCGTGGTGGCCTTGTTGCGCAGCTGGGCCGAGCCCCCGGCGACAATGGCCTGGGTCAGGACGGGATAGGCGGCGCGGACACGGGCATCGGCGGCCACCTGGCTGTTTGTGGTCATGGCCCCAATGCGAAGTCCGCCGTCGGCGGTGGCCTCGATCTGGCCAAGAGGCAGGCGGCCGACATCCACCAGGTGGGTCGGCTGCTCGATCTCAAGCTTCATGAGATCCAGCAGATTGGTGCCCCCGGCCAGGAACCGAGCACCGGGCGTTGCGGCCACGGTGCGGACGGCCGCCTCGACCGAACTGGCCCGCTCATAGCTGAAAGGCTTCATGCCGCACCTCCGACCACATCGCGGATGGCCTCAAGAATCTGTGGATAGGCCGAGCAGCGGCAGATGTTCCCGCTCATCCGCTCGCGGATCTCGGCGTCGGTCAGGGCGATCGCGGCTTCAAGATCGCCGGTTTCCTGGCTAGGCCAGTTCTGGGCGGCTTCCTGGATCATGCCCACGGCCGAGCAGATCTGGCCCGGGGTGCAGTAGCCGCACTGGAAGGCATCGCGCTCGAGGAAGGCGGCCTGGAGCGGGTGCAGATTGCCCACCGTGCCTATGCCTTCGATGGTGGTGACCTCGTCCCCGTCATGCATGGCCACCAGGGACAGGCAGGCATTGATCCTCACCCCGTTGACCAGGACAGTGCAGGCACCGCACTGGCCGTGGTCACAGCCCTTCTTGGACCCCTTGAGATTCAGGTGTTCGCGCAAACCATCCAGCAGGGTGGTGCGCGCATCGAGATCAAGCACATGGGCCTGACCATTGACGGTGATCTTGGTCTTCACGTCTGTCTCCCCCCGGCAGGTCTCCGCGCCACAACAGGGCGGGCTGCCTAATCTTGTAACTCAGGCCTCGCCAGGGGCGAGGGCCTTGACCGAAAGCGCGTGGACAGGACCGGCCAGTTCCTCGGCCAGGGCCCGATAGACCATCCGCTGGCGCGCCACCTTATTGGCACCTGCAAAGGCCTGGGCCTCGATCAGGACGTTGAAATGAGTCTCACCGGTGGCGTTTGCACCCCCGTGTCCGGCGTGCCGATCGGAGTCATTGACGATTTCCAGCCGGTCGGGCGCGAAGGCGTCGGTGAGCTTGTGATGAATGGCATCAAATATGGCGCCCATTGCGATAATCTTCAATTCTTGAAAGGGACTGAGAGAGCCTCATACTTGGGCCATGTCCCGTGCGTTTCAATACAGGCCGAAGTTCGTCGATATCCGGGTGCGCCCGCCCTCCGCGGAGGAGGCGGCGCAGTCCGATGATGTCTATGCGCTCAAGCCCGGCGAGAAGGTCTGCGACCATCCGGAATGCCGGCTGGCCGGCAGCGCGCGCGCGCCCAAGAGCCGGGACATGCTGAACGAGCACTACTGGTTCTGCCAAGCCCATGCGGCGGAATATAATCGCAACTGGAACTTTTTCGCCGGGATGAGCGAGGGCGAGATCCGCGCCCGCCAGGCTCAGAGCGCCTCGGGCGACCGGCCGACCTGGGAATTCAAGGCCAGCTCGCGTTCCCGCGAGGCGGCCTCGGCCTCGGCCAAGTTCGGCAAGGGCAAGGGCTATCACGACCCCTTCAACCTGTTCGGGGCCGGGGTCGGGACCAATCAGAAGCCCGCCGCCGAGACCCGCCGGATCGGCAAGATGGAACGCAACGCCCTGGCGGACCTCGACCTGGACGAAAACGCCGACAGCCCCACCATCCGCGCCCGCTATACCGAGCTGGTCAAACGCTGCCACCCCGACGCCAATGGCGGCGACCGCTCCGCCGAGCACAAGCTGCAGAGGGTCATCAAGGCCTATCAGCAGCTGCGGAAGTCCGGCCTGGTGACCTCGACCACCGCAAAATAATACAGTCTCAGGTTGCGAAATCCCTGAAGGCGCGACACTCTCCTCCTGATTGCAGTCACACCCTGTGATTGCTGAAGGGGGTTTGCATGACAATCAGGGATATTCAGGTTGCCCTGTCCTGGCTGGGCTACAGACCCGGGGCGCTGGACGGGGTCTGGGGACGAAAGACGGCCGCCGCCCTTCGGCAGTTTCAGGCTAACCATGGGCTCGACCCGGACGGGGTGGCCGGGCCCATGACCCTGGCAGCCCTGTTTCCCCATGGTCAGAAGGCCGCCGCGCCCCTGGATGATCCGGCCCTGGTCTGGTTCCAGGAGGCCCGTCGCCTGATGGGGGTGAAGGAGACCCCGGGCGCGGCGAACAATGCCACCATCCTCGACTGGGCCGGTGACCTGGGCATTCCCTACAAGGGCGATGACATTCCGTGGTGCGGGCTGTTCGTCGGCCACTGCATTTCCGTAACCCTGGACCGGGAGCCGGTGCCCAGCAGCCTGTTGTCGGCACGAGCCTGGGAGTCCTTCGGCGTGCGCACTGGTGCGACGGCGGGTGCGGTCATGGTCTTCTGGCGCAAGTCGCCAGGCAGCGGCCTGGGTCATGTTGGCTTCTATGCCGGGGAAGACGAGGGAGCCTATCGGATCCTGGGGGGTAACCAGTCGGACAAGGTCTCCCTGGCCTGGGTGGCCAAGGACAGGCTGGTCTCGGCCCGTTGGCCCGCAAGCCTGCCGCCGACGGTGCCACGCCCCGTCATGGTGAGCCGCACGGAAGGCCTGTCGTCAAACGAGGCCTAGACCGGAATTTCTCCGGCCACGGTGGTGCGGTGCAGGACCCGCAGGTGGCCGTCATAGCCCCCCTCGGCCAGATGGACCGTGCAGCGGTTGTCCCACATCAGCAGCATGTCCTTCTGCCACTTGTGGCGATAGACGAAGGTCTCGGCCGTCATGTGCTTGAACAGGTAGCCCAGGATGGCGGCCCCCTCCTCTGCGGTCATGCCTTCGATGCCCACCGTATAGACGGGGCTGGCAAAGATGGCCTTTCGGCCGGTCACCGGATGCGTCCGGATCAGGGGGTGGGCGTGGGTCTTGTCCGCCTCCTCCGAGACGATGATCTGCATGGTCCTTGCCTCGGTCTCCCGGGCAAAGACCCCCTTGGTGCCATAGGCGCGACTGGCGGAATGGACCGCTCTCAGCTTGCTGATCATAGCCTGGAAGGCGGGGCTGAGGGCCTCATAGGCGCTGGCCGTATCGGCAAACAGGGTATCGCCGCCCACGGGAGGGATGACCTGGCTGCGCAGCAGGGTCGCGGCCGGAGGGACCGGCTGGAAGCTCCAGTCCGAATGCCAGCCGGCCCCGAAATTGGTCGCCTTCTCGTCTGGCTCGCGGCGCAACTCCAGCACATTGGGATGGCCGGCCATGGGGGCGATGAAGGGGTCCACCCCGAAGCGGCCAATCTGCTGGGTAAAGGCTTCCAGGGCCTCAAGGCTCAAGGGCTGGCCGGGAAAGGCCACCACACTGTGGCGCGCCCAGGCCGCCTTGACCTCGGCCAGGACGTCAGCTTCCAGGGCGCGGGACAGATCAACCCCGGTGATCTCGGCCCCGAAGCCCTCGGGCGTCGGTATGACCTGAATGGTCCGATAGCGGGCGGGGGCATCTTTCAGCATGGGCGGACCTGGGGAAATTGCAGCAAGGCTCGGGACAGGACGAAAACCCATCAAACACCCGTTTGCAACCGGCTCGTAACCCTGTAATCGAGACCCATCATGACGAGTTTTGCTGATACCCAAGACGACAGGCTGATCACCCTTGCGCCCGACCGGAAGGTCTCGGTTCGCGAGACCTTTGGCGTCGATGTGGACATGACCGTGCCGGCCTTTTCCGAGCGCGACGCCCACGTGCCGGACCTGGATCCGT
>CAIYZB010000301.1 GCA_903930545.1 uncultured Alphaproteobacteria bacterium | reverse complement strand
CGGTCACTCCATGAGGGTCGGAGCCGCCCAGGACCTGATGGCCGCCGGACGCACCCTGCTGCAGATCATGACCGCCGGTGGCTGGGCTTCGGCGGACATGGTTGGCCGCTATGTCCGCGAGGCTGAGCAGAATGTCTGGGGTAGCGCGTGATCATTCATCAGACGGCTGCCGCGTTGCGTCATGCGTGGTTTTCATGGTGTCGCGGTAGACTGGGGGAATGATCAGGTCGTTGGACCAAATCCTGGATGACCTCCACGCACTCAAACCCGAGCTGCGCGCTCGATTTGGCGTGTTTGGACTGGCAGTCTTTGGTTCCTTTGCGCGAGGGGATGCGACAGCGACCTCCGATCTGGACCTCTTGCTCCGCTTCGAGGCGGATGCCCGTCCAACCCTATTTTCGCTTTCAGATCTGGATGCACTGCTCCGCGAGCGCCTCGGGGTCGAGGTCGACACTATCCCAGAGAGCTGTCTTAACCCGCGAATCGAGACCTATGTTCGTTCCGCGCTCATTGAGGTCTGACCTGCACGCAAGTCCCACTTCGGCCAATTGCGCCCCTTGGCAGGCGCTTCATCTGCTTCTTAGTCGCGGGAATGGATGCCGCTTAGTTGTGGGGAGGCCTAGACAGACTTTACGTGGATCGTGCCAGCGCACTGCGCTGCCCGAGCTGCAATCAGGTCCGCTAATTGACAAAGAGCGTCCTCATCGAGGCCTGGGCGCATAATCTCTCGGCACACATCCTCCGCCCTGGCCATGACGGCCTTACAGATCTCGGAAACCCGGCGCCGGATCATTGGCAGGCCCAGGCCAGCGTCAGCTGCGAAAGCTGTCCATCCCTTGATGTCCATTTCGGCGAGCGTTGCCCGCTTGCCTATCCGCATCGCGAGCTTTGGCGAAAGTTCGGGGTAGGCGACCGTCGCGAGCAGGTCATAGAGCGGTGCCAGGCGCGGACCGTTAGCGTCATAGAGAATTGAGAAGTTCTTGCCGTGAGCATCGGCATTTCCGACGATCAGGTTGAAGATCACCGCATCCAGGAGTTTCAGGACGTCTACGGCGGGTCTGGCAGAAATGCGGCGCAAGAGGTCGAAACAATCCTTCAGGCCTGGGCCGCCTTCGCTGGCATATTTTGCTTCAGACGGCACGCCGAGCGCCTGGCAGAAATCTTCCTGGTGAATACGTCGGACCACAGCGTTTCTGTCGCGAGTGCGATCATAGCGCTCGACGAGAAGAAAGGGACGGCCGCGGACGACCCGAGGCTCAACCTGTGCCACATCCAGGCCCAAGGCAGCGGCCAGGCGCATGACATAGGCCTCGTTCTCAGTCGTGCCAGTGAAACGGGCGATCGGCGGCTTGAGAATGTGGGTCGTGGCCTGGTCTGGCCCAGGCAGGGCGACGGCACCGTCATCCAATACGACCGGAACCTTTGACTGGGCACCGGCCAGGGAGAGCCGCATTCCCTCTTCGCCGGCCATCAAGGGACGACCGGGCAGGGCGTCCAGGACGCGGATGAGGCCGGCCGCATCTAGCGTGACTGGTGTCAGGCCTTGGTCGCCTTTGGGTAACGGCTCCCCTGGCCGGAGCAGCTGAAGCGCGCCTGCCACATCACCTCCAAGTCGATCCAGCAGCGCGAAGTCATTTCCAGCTGAGACGCCGAGCGCCCGGGCCGCACTGTCCCGCTGGCTTTCCTCAGGAAGAAGGCCACCAAAGAAGGGGCGGCATTGGCGGCGATTGAAGGCTTCCGCCACTTTTGGAAGCGATGCCGAAATGGCAGGCGCCAATCCATCGGCCAGCCACTCGGCCGCATAGGCAAAGCCGAGCTCGCCGTGTTCGTTCTGAGTGAGATGGCCCACCAGTCGGCCATCCCAATGGACGTCGAGGATGCGCATGGCTAGGGCTCGTCTGAGGACTTGTCGGCCAAGGGTGGTTTCAGGTCGAAAGTACACCCGAGGGCGCTGAGGACCTGGAGCGCCTTACCCAGTTGGGCGGTCGGCTTACCCGCCTCGAGTTCGACAATGAACCGCAAACCCACGCCTGCGGCACCGGCAAGTTCATCCTGCCGCAGGCCAAGTGACTTGCGGGTCGTGCGGACCACATCGCCGATCTGTGAAGGGGTAAGGTTTCGGATTGCCATGATATTTACCGATCGGGAATTTATCAGGGGAATCGCACGGTTGTCTATTTAAATTTCCTGATCGGTGTATTTAGGTCAGAAAGTCTCGATGGGAGCACTCAATTTCCCGATCGGGAACTTGGAGATCGATGGGGCG
>CAIYZB010000300.1 GCA_903930545.1 uncultured Alphaproteobacteria bacterium | reverse complement strand
CCGAGGGGCCCGGCCCCATGAGAACCCGACGCGGCGGCTGAAAGCTTTGCATGACATCCCTCACTTGGCGTGGGGGACGCTTAGGCCAAGTGCGGACGAATGTCAGCCGAGGATGCGCGCCTCGATGCGGGATCGCAGCTGGTCATCCACCCCCAGCACATCGCGCAGATAGGCTTCCAGACTGCCGTGCTCGTCCCCGATCACCTGCATGGCGGCAGCCAGATAGTCGGGATGGACACTGACGGCCACCTTGAGGCCATCGTCATCCACCTCATGGCCCGCCAGGTCGCGGATGAAGTCCTTCAGAAAAGCAACGCGCCCGGCGATCTTGGCCTCATTGTTTGTGGCCAGATAATCGGCCATCAGGTCGTCCGCATGGACGCCGGCCAGATGGTGGGTAAAGGCGCAGATCATCCCGGTGCGGTCCTTGCCGGCCGCACAGTGGACCACCAGGGGTCCATCCGCCTCCCCCAGGGCCTGGAAATAGCGCCTGAACAGGTCGACATGCCGCGGGGCGTGGGGAGCCTCACGATAGAATTTCAGGCTGTCGCGGAAGAACCAGTCGCCGTCGATCCGGCTCTCCTGGGCCATGAGTATGGCCCAGTCGACGTGATGCTCCTCCAGGTCGTTCTCGATAATGTGAGCATCGAACTCGCCCCAGCGCCGGCCGGGCTCTCGGGTCCGTTCGGCAGGCCGCCTCAGGTCGACAATCACCTTCAGCCCCAGATCCCTCAAGCGCTGGAGGTCAGCCTCGGTGGCATAGGCGTGATTGGCCGAGCGATAGAGCAGGCCGCGCTTCAGACCCCGGCCGCAGCGGGTGTCATAGCCCCCGAAGTCGCGGAAGTTCTCGATGCCTTCGAAATCGATATGTCGGGTCATAGGGCCTTAGCGGAAGGGAGGTTCGTCAAAACTGCGGAGCTTGCGGGAGTGCAGCTTGGCACCCTCGTCCCGCAGCAGGTCCATGGTCACGATCCCGATCTGCAGATGCTGACCGATGGCGCGCTCATAGAAGGAATTGGCCTGGCCCGGCAACTTGATCTCCCCGTGCAGGGGCTTGTCGGACACACAGAGCAGGGTTCCGTAGGGCACCCGGAAGCGATAGCCCTGGGCAGCGATGGTGGCGCTTTCCATATCGATGGCCACGGCCCGGGACTGGTTGAAGCGCAGGGCACTCAGGGAATAGCGCAGCTCCCAGTTCCGGTCGTCGGTGGTGACCACCGTGCCAGTGCGCAGCCGACGCTTCAGGGTATCGCCAGACTCCCCCGTGACGATCTCAGCGGCCCGACCCAGGCCGACCTGAACCTCGGCAATGGGCGGGATCGGGATTTCCGGGGGCAGGACCTCGTCCAGGACATGGTCATCTCGGAGATAGGCATGGGCCAGGACATAGTCGCCGATGGTCTGGGATCCGCGTAAGCCCCCGCAGTGACCGATCATCAGCCAGGCCTGGGGCCTTAAGACCGCCAGGTGGTCGGTGATGGTCTTGGCATTGGAGGGACCGACGCCGATATTGACAAGGGTCAGGCCTTTGCGGCCCTTCGCCTTGAGGTGATAGGCGGGCATCTGGTGTCGCCGCCAGGCGCCTTCAGCCACCACCTGTTCGGGATTTTCCGTATCCCGGTCCACCACCACCCGGCCTGAGGCCGAGAGGCTTTCATAGGGACTGTCCGGCCTTTTGAGCTCAGCACAGGCCCAGCGGACGAACTCGTCCACATAGCGGTGATAGTTGGTGAAGAGGATATACTGCTGGGTGTCCTCCGCCGGAGTGCCTGTGTAGTGGGTCAGCCGCGCCAGGGAGAAATCGGTCCTCAGACCGTCGAACAGGGCCAGGGGCCGCGGTGTATCGGGCTCGGGGTTCCAGACACCGTCGGCGACCTCGTCCCCGATAAAGGCCAGTTCGGTGGCCGGGAAGTGCCGGGCGATGTCGGCAGAGCCCACATCCGCCATGGCGATGTCCACGGCCCCGTCCAGAACATAGGGAAAGGGGATCTCCTGGGTCGAGCGCCCGACGCTGATGCTCACGGCGAAATCCGCCATCAGCAGGCTGATCTGCTCGATCAGATAATCCCGATAGAGATCCGGCCGGGTCACCGTCACCGCATAGGATCCCGGGGCTGACAGCCGGGCATAGGCCCGCGACAGGCGCGGAAAGTGCTGACCCGGTGGCCAGGTGAGGCGCAGTTCCGGATAAACAAAGGCTCCGGCCTTGCGGACGGCGGGGTCAGGTGGGGCACCCCCGGCCAGAAAGGATTTCAGGGCGGCCCGGAGGGCGGCAACGCTCGCCTCATACTCCGCAGCCAGCCGCGCAACGATGGCGGCAGCATCTGTCTCATAGCTCATGAGACAGACTAGACGAACTGTTGGGCGGTTACGAGACCCCCGCAGGATGGACGAAACGCCATTTCCCGGCGACAACAGGTGAAGCTCGGCTCCGGGGATCCAAATGAACCGTCAATTCACCACCTTCATCATTCTGGCCATGATCCTAGGGGTCGCTGTCGGCTGGGCCTGTAACGTCTATCTGGAGCCTGATCAGGCCAAGACCGTTGCCGAAAACCTCTCGATCATCACCACCCTGTTCCTCAGGGCCATCAAGATGATCATTGCCCCCCTGGTCTTTGCGACCCTGGTGGCCGGGATCGCCCACATGGAGGACGCCGCCGCCGTGGGCCGGGTCGGGATGAAGACCATGTTCTGGTTCATCACCGCCTCGATCATCTCTCTGACCATCGGTCTGGTCATGGTCCAGTGGCTGCAGCCCGGGGTGGGCATGGCGATCGATCCCGGAGTGGCCACTCAGGCGGCTGCGGCCGCGCCGCAACTGACCCTGAAGGACTTCCTGACGACCCACCTGATCCCCGACTCCATCATCAAGGCCATGGCCAATACCGAGATCCTGCCGATCGTGATCTTCTCGATCTTTGTCGGCACGGCCGTGGCCTCCATCGACGACAAGGCCCCGCCGGTCCTGGCCCTGGTCGAGCAGATCTCCAGCATCATGCTGAAGGTCACTGGCTATGTCATGTCCGCCTCGCCCCTGGCCGTCTTTGCCGCCCTGGCCTCGATCATCGCCACCAATGGCCTGGATATCATCTGGGCCTATGCCAAGTTCGTCGGGGGCTTCTATCTGTCCCTGGGCCTTCTCTGGGTCCTGCTGCTGGCCGCCCTGGTCCTGTTTGTCGGGCCTCGCGCCTTCAAGCTGATCGTCTCGATCCGTCAGCCCATGCTCCTGGCCTTTTCCACCTCGTCTTCGGAAGCGGCCTATCCCGGCACCCTCGATGCCCTGCAGAAGTTCGGGGTGTCCAAGAAGGTGGCCAGCTTCGTCCTGCCCCTGGGCTACTCGTTCAATCTGGACGGGTCGATGATGTACTGCACCTTTGCCACCCTGTTCATCGCCCAGATCTACGGGATCGAGCTGACCCTGATGCAGCAGATCACCATGCTGGGGCTTCTGATGGTGACCTCCAAGGGAATGGCCGGGGTGCCCAAGGCCTCCATCGTGGTGATCGCCGCGACCCTGTCCTATTTCAAGCTGCCGGAAGCCGGGATCGCCTTGATCCTGGCCGTGGACCAGTTCCTCGACATGGGCCGTTCGGCCACCAATGTGGTGGGCAATTCCGTCGCCAGCGCCGTGGTCGCCCGGTGGGAAGGCGAACTTTCCAACCCGGACGCAAAACCCGCCAAGGCCTGATCTTGCGAAACCCGGTTCAGGCTCCCCATATCGGGGGCCTGAACCGGTTTTGTTGGGATCCATGCGCAACCACCTTCGCACCTTCACCCTCCTCGCCGCCCTGACGGCGGTCTTTATCGGGGTCGGCTACATGCTGGCCGGTCCCGGCGGCATGATGATCGCCCTGGTCATGGCCGTAGCCATGAATGCCTTCAGCTACTGGAACTCCGACAAGATCGTCCTGCGCATGTATGGCGCGCGGGAGGTTGATCCCGCCACCACCGAGCCAGGCCTGAAGTCCTATGTCAGCGATGTCCTGGCCCTGGCCGAGGCGGCGGGCCTGCCGCCGCCCAAGGTCTATGTGATCGATTCCGACCAGCCCAACGCCTTTGCCACCGGTCGTGACCCGGAACACGCCGCCGTGGCCGCCACCCGCGGCCTGCTGCAGATGCTGGATCGCCGGGAGATCCGCGGGGTCATGGCCCACGAGCTGGCCCATGTGAAGAACCGCGACACCCTGACCATGACCATCACCGCCACCATTGCCGGTGCGGTCTCGGCCCTGGCCAATTTCGCCTTCTTCCTGGGGGGTAATGACCGGGAGCGGCCGGGCGGCATGATCGGCTCGATCCTGTTGATGATCCTGGCCCCCATGGCCGCGGCCCTGGTCCAGATGGCCATCAGTCGGGGCCGGGAATATGAAGCTGACCGCGAGGGGGCGGAAATCTCCGGTGATCCCGGGGCCCTGGCCTCCGCCCTGCAGAAGATCGAGGCCTATGCCCGGGGCGTGCCCAACCATCAGGCCGAGGACAATCCCGCCACCAGCCACATGTTCATCATCAATCCCCTGTCAGGCCAGGGGGCGGACAATCTGTTCTCGACCCACCCGGCGACCGCCAATCGTGTGGCCGCCCTGATGAAGATGGGGGGAGGTCCCGTGGAAAGCCGAAGGGTGGAACGACGGGGCACCGCCGTTCCCACCACCCGTTAGGGCCTATTCGGCAGGAACGGCCGTTTCGCTGCGGCGGCCGATCATGCGGTCAAACTCTGACCACACCCCGGCATCGCCATGCCACTGGCCCTTGGTGGCGGCCTTCGAATATTCCGTGGAGCGGGCTTCGAAGAAGTTGGCGTGCTCGACACCCGACAGCATGGACTGCAGCCAGGGCAGGGGATTTTCCTTCACCCCATAGACCTCGGGCAGGGCCAGCTGGCGCAGGCGCCAGTCGGCGATGAAGCGGATGTATTGCTTGATGTCCTCAGGCGTCATGCCCTGGACCTCGCCGGCATTGAAGGCCAGGTCGATGAAGTTGTCTTCCAGGCCCACCACGGTCTTGCAGCAGTCGACAATGTCGTCGGCCACGGACTTGGTCACACAGCCGGTCTCGGCATTGAAAGCGTGATAGAGCTTGATGATGCCCTCGCAGTGCAGGCTCTCGTCCCGAACTGACCAGGAGACGATCTGGCCCATGCCCTTCATCTTGTTGTGGCGCGGGAAGTTCATCAGCATGGCGAAGCTGGCAAAGAGCTGAAGCCCCTCGGTAAAGCCCCCGAACATGGCCAGGGTCCGGGCGATGTCGGCATTGGAGTCGACCCCGAACTTCTGCATGTAGTCGTGCTTGTCGCGCATCTCCTGATAGTCGAGGAAGGCGGTGAACTCGCTGTCCGGCATGCCGATGGTTTCCAGCAGCAGGGCATAGGCGGCGATATGGATGGTCTCCATATTGGAGAAGGCCGCCAGCATCATCTTCACTTCGGTCGGTTTGAAGACGCGGCTGTAGCGCTCCATATAGTTGTCGTTCACCTCGACATCCGACTGGGTGAAGAAGCGGAAGATCTGGGTCAGCAGGTTCCGTTCGCGGTCATTGAGCTTGGTCGCCCAGTCCTTCAGATCCTCGCCCAGGGGGATCTCTTCCGGCATCCAGTGGACCTGCTGCTGCTTCTTCCAGAAGTCATAGGCCCAGGGATAGCGAAAGGGCTTGTAGGCAAAGGACGGGGTGAGCAGTCCAGTCAGAGGCGGTTTGGCAACGGTCACGGGTGGGGGTTCCTGCGGACGGATTCGGGCGGCGTGGGAGTGAAGTTACCCAAACATCACCCGCAACATCTAGCGCATAGTTAACGTCCGGACCCAACATGTTGTGAGTGATTTCGCCGCGGGCCGGGAAGTGAAGTGTTTTCAGGGCCATGGGCCCCTCAGTCGGCATTCGCCGACAGCTCCCCCGGAGGGGGAGAAATTAGGACGGCGTAATTCCTCCCCCTCTGGGGGAGGTGGCACGCGTCAGCGTGACGGAGGGGGCCTCAGTCCTGGGGCTTGATGGACAGGGAGAAGGCCAAGACGGAATCGTCCCGGGTTTCCTGTCCCCAGAGCATGTGCTCGCCCTTCACCTCGCGATAGAGGTAGCCGAGCGAGGTCTGCATGGGGCCCTTGCGCCAGCCGACACCCAGCTGGGCATCGCTGACCAGGGTGGAGGACGGATCCATGGACCAGCCTGCGCCATCCCAGCTGTTGAGGTGATTGCGCAGATTGAGGCCGACCGCCTTGCCGCTGGCGGCGGCAAACATGTACCAGCGGCCTTCATCGCCAAAGATCGCGCCGTCCTGGACCCCGAGCCTCTCGGCCGGCGTGCGTTTGCCTTCCAGGGTCAGCCGGGCCCCGGCCTCTGCCGTGCCGCCGCGATCTCCCAGACCCACTCCCGCATGGGGGGTCAGGTCCACCCCATAGCGGCCCGCATCAAAGCTCATGGCCGAGGGCCAGTCGCGGGTGACGTTCAGTTCGAAGCTGTTGGCCTCCGAGACCACAGGCGCGAGATAGAGCGGCAGGCCTGCGGCCCCACGCTTCACCGAAACCCGATTGAGCTTCAGGGTCCCCACGCCGGGGGTGGTCCGGCGGGTACCGGCGTACCAGTCCACCTTGATCGGGGCCTTGAGCGCCTCACGCTCCAGGATCGCACCGATGGGATCCTGGGCAAATCCGGGCAGGGCATGGGACTGGGCGGCTGCGCT
>CAIYZB010000299.1 GCA_903930545.1 uncultured Alphaproteobacteria bacterium | reverse complement strand
CCTTCCGGGAACCGGGCAGGCGAGGCTGGCGACAGCATCTGACCGCCCCAGCCATTATCCACCTCAAAGAAACACCCCGCGGCGGCTGCCTGCTCTGAGGCCGCCATCTCCCCAAGGCTGGCCAAGGGAGCCCAGGCGAGATCCGCCTCGGTCAGGGCCTGTGCCATCTCGTCATAGCTGTGCGCGGCAAATCCGGCATCCACCATGGCGCGGACCTCGCGAACCACATCCATATCGGTCATGGGCAGGGCGTATTTCGGCAGGCCGAGAATGTCGGTGCGGCCGATCACTTTCATCATATTGGCAAAACAGGCCGGGCTGCGCTGGACGATACAGATCCAGCGGTCGTCCGCCGTGCGGAAAAAGCCGCCAATGGCCCCCGGGCGATCCTTGCGGGCCTGGGTCGTCGTGACAGCCCCAAAGCGCATCTGGATCGAGAGATCCCAGCCCATGGCATAGGCCGCGGTGCGCAGCAGAGAGCATTCCACCAGTCGGCCCTTGCCCGTCTGGCCCCGCTCATGGATGGCCGCGAGGACCGCAGACAGGGTGGCCAGGGCTGTCATGTGATCGCCAAACCCCGGGCGGCAGGCATAGGGTTCCTGATCGGTGGGGATTGTCGCTCGCCCCGCCCCGCTCTTGGCCCAGAAGCCGGTGATGTCGAAGGCTGGGAGATCGGCCTCCGGCCCCGTGAGCCCTGCGCCGGAGACACTGGCATAGATCAGGCGCGGCAGTTCGGCCTTCAGGCTCTCATAGTCCAGCCGCGCACGGGTCAGGGCCCCGGGGCGCAGATTGGTGATGAAGACATCGGCATCCTTCAGCAGGGCAATCAGGGCTGCACGTCCCTCAGGCCGGGCCGTGTCCAGGACGATCCCCCGCTTGCCCCGGTTCTCCATAGTGAAGATCGGATTGCCCGGGCTCTCGGCAGTGTCCGGATAATAGGTGCGGGTGGCATCGCCGGTCCGGCTCTCCACCTTGATCACGTCAGCGCCCCAGTCGGCCATGACCCCAGCACAGCCCGGTGCCGCCACCCAGGTCGCCAGTTCCACGACCTTCAGTCCCTGAAGCAGCATTGGCTTCCCCCCCGATTTTGGAGCGAGCCTAACGGTTGGGAGGGTCAAGACCAGCAGGAATTGGGGCTTGCCAGCCGCTTCGGGCTCCATCAGGATGTGAACACTGTTTACATTAAACGGGGAATTCCAGACCTTGCTGAAAGCTGTCCTGACCCGGTTCTTCCAGCTCATGCCCGTCTGGTTTGGCCTGGGCTTTATCGCGCCCCTGACGGCGCAGATCCTTCAGCACACCGGCCTCGTGCCTCCCATGGGCCTGTCGCCCCTGATGGTGGGACTGGCTCTTGGCGTCAGCTGGGGTGGACTGACTGTGGTGCGGGGGCGCTGGATATGAATGTCATGACTGCTGGGGACCTGAAGGCCACGGACCTTTCAGCCCTCGACAACAAGGCCCTGATGAAGTTGGAAGCCGAGATCGCCCAGCGCTTCATGGGTGGCGTGCCCTGGGGCTCGGTGGCCTGGTCCCTGACCAACCTGGCCGTCTGGCTGTCCCTGTGGCCCCTGACCATCCTGGGCATCGTGCCGATCTGGGTCGCCTTCCCCATCGCCTGTCTGAACGTCATGCTGTCCTATCTGCCCTCCCATGAGGCCCAGCACGACATCATCGCCCGTCCCGGCGAGCCCCTGCGCTGGCTCAACCAGCTGATCGGAACCGTCTCCACCATTCCCCTGGTTGGCCCCTATCGCGTGCTGAAGATGACCCACATGGAGCATCACAAGCACTGCAATCACCCCGAGCTGGACCCGGACATTCACAACAAGGCCGAAAGTGCCTGGGACTTCCTGCGCCAGAGCCTGTCCCGCCGCTTCCGTCTGGGGGGTGGTGGCGATGCGGGATATGCTGCGGCTATCGAGCGGATCGGTGGCCCCGAGGCGGGTCTGGCCCAGCGCGACGCCCTGATCCTGCAACTGTCCTATCTGGCGATCCTGTTCATCAGCGCCTGGAACGGTCACGCCATCGAGGCCGCCCTGCTCTGGTGGCTGCCGCGCCATGTGGCCCAGACCTATATCGGCTTCTACCTGTCCTGGGCGCCGCACCATCCCTCCATCGAGACCGGGCGCTACAAGGATACCCGGGCCTTCAAGAGCGCCATTGGCAATATTGGCTCCATGGGGATGCAGTTCCACATCATCCACCACCTCTATCCGCGTATTCCCCTGATGCGGACCCCGGCGGCCTATTGGGCTCTGCGTCCCATCCTTGAAGCGCGGGGATGTGATCTGGAGCGGCTTTAGGCCTCGACGGACTCCCCGCGCACTGGCACATCTGCCCCTCAAGACAGGCCTCCGCCCCCAGCTGGGCAGAAGAGGTCCAGTGCGGGGGAGATGGGTATGAAACGCAGCGATGCGATCCGGGAACTGACAGCGGCTGGCAAGCCCTATGAGTTGGTCCAGATGCAGGCCATGGGCCGCCCGGCCCGGGTCTTCCTCAATGCCCCGCCCACCCTGCGGGACCTGTTTTCCGCCACCCGCAGCGACCTGCCCTTCCTGGTCTATGAGGACGAACGCCTGACCTTCGAACAGGTCTGGCAGCAGACCTGCACCCTGGCCGAGGCCCTGGTGAGCGACTATGGCGTTCAAAAGGGCGATCGCGTCGCCATCTCCATGCGCAACTTCCCGGAATGGATGGTGGCCTTCAATGCCGCCACCTCCATCGGGGCCATTGCGGTGGCCATGAACGCCCTGTGGCAGCCCCACGAGATGGAATATGCCCTCGGCAACAGCGCGCCAAAGGTCCTGCTGGCCGATCAGGAGCGTCTTGACCGTCTGGCCCAGTGCCATGACCTGCCCAAGGACCTGAAGGTCATCGCGGTGCGTGGCAGCGGGGCCGGGGCCAAGCCCTATGCCGAGGTCATGGACCGCCCGGTGCGCGAACAGTTGCCCGATGTCGCCATCGCCCCCGATGACGATGCCATAATGCTCTATACCTCCGGCTCAACCGGCCACCCCAAGGGGGCGGTCTCCACCCATCGCAACGTGATCAGCGCCCTTCTGTCCTGGGAAGTGGACGGCCAGGCCCTGGCCCTGACCTCCGGCATTACACCGCCTGCGGGTGGACCCCAGCCCGCGACCCTGCTGGGCATTCCGATGTTCCACGTCTCCGGCCTGCATGCGGTCTATCTGATGAGCTTCCGCGCCCAGCGCCGGATCATCTCCATGTTCAAATGGGATCCGGAGCGGGCCGCCGAACTGATCGAGGCCGAGCGGATCACCACCTTCGTCGCCCCCTCCGCCATGACCGGCGATCTGGTGGCCGTGGCCGGTCGATCGGGTCGGGATCTGAGCTCGCTGGCCGTGGTCGGCGGCGGCGGTGCCGCCAGGGCTCCCGAACAGGTCCGCGCCATCGACAAGGCTTTCGGCAATGCCAAGCCCAATACCGGCTGGGGCATGACCGAGACCAATGCCATCGGGGCCGGCGTGTCCGGCCAGGACTATCTGGACCATCCGGAAAGCTCCGGCCGCGCCGCCGCCGTGCTCGATCTGCGCATCGTGGATGAGGCGGGCAATGAGCTGCCCGCCGGTCAGCGAGGCGAACTCCAGATTCGCGGCACCTCCATCATGCGCGGCTACTGGAACCGGCCCGATGCCAATGCCGAGACCTTTGTCGATGGCTGGATGCGCACGGGTGACGTGGCCTATCTGGACGATGAGGGCTTTCTCTACATCGTCGACCGGATCAAGGATCTGGTGATCCGGGGCGGCGAAAACATCGGCTGCGGATCAGTCGAGGCCGCCCTGCTGGAACATCCCGACATCATCGAGGCCAGCGTCTATGGCGTGCCGGATGAGCGCCTGGGCGAAGAGATCGGCACCACCCTCTATGCCAAGCGCCACATCGACGAGGCAGAGCTGCGGGCCTTCCTCGAACCCCGCCTCGCCCGGTTTGAAATCCCCCGCTATGTCCACTTCCAGGACGAGCCCCTGCCCCGCATCGCCTCGGGCAAGATCCTGAAGCGTCAGCTGCGGGACGAGGCTGCCAAGCGCCTGGCCGGCTAAATCAAACAAGCGTTTCAATTTTTGCTTCAGGCATGTCATCATGTCGCAAACCACATACCGACAAGAGGAAACACGCAGATGAGCACTGGTTCTGGGAAGACGGGTTCGGCCTTTGGATTCAACCCTCTGGACGACCTGCACGACCTGCGGATGTCCGAAGGTGCCATGCCCCTGCTCGAGCATGTCCGTCGCTTCGTGAAGGACACGGTCCAGCCGATGTCGGTGGAATTCTACAAGCTTGGTGAAGGCCGCGCCGACCGCTGGAGCTATGCGCCTGGCCAGCTGGAACTGCTGGAAGCCGCCAAGGACCAGGCCAAGAAGGAAGGCCTGTGGAACTTCTTCCTGCCTGACGCCGAGACCGGCGAGGGCCTGAAGAACCTCGACTATGCCTATATCGCCGTGGAACTGGGCAAGAACCCCCTGTCTTCGGAAGTCATGAACTGCGCCGCCCCGGACACCGGCAATATGGAAGTCCTGGAGCGGGTCGGCACGCCGGAGCAAAAGGAACGCTGGCTGAAGCCGCTGCTGAACGGTGAGATCCGTTCCGCCTTCGCCATGACCGAGCCGGACCGCGCCTCGTCTGACGCCAAGAACATCGGCATGCAGGCCGTGCTCGAAGGCGACGAGTGGGTCATCAACGGCGAGAAGTATTACATCTCCGGCGCCGGCGACCCGCGCTGCAAGATCATGATCACCATGGTCAAGACCAGCCCGGACGCCCCGGCCCACAAGCAGCAGTCCCAGATCCTGGTTCCCACCGAGACCCCCGGTGTCCAGATCCTCGGCCCGATGAACGTCTTCGGTGAGGACGACGCCCCCCACGGCCACATGCACATCCGCTTCGACAATGTGCGCGTGCCCAAGGAAAACATGCTGCTCGGCGAAGGCCGCGGCTTTGAAATCTCCCAGCTGCGTCTCGGCCCGGGCCGTATCCACCACTGCATGCGCTCCATCGGTCAGGCCGAACGCGCCCTGGACCTGATGGTCACCCGCGGTCTGTCCCGTGAAGCCTTCGGTCGCAAGATCGCCTGGCTGGGCGGCAATGTGGAAATCATCTCCCGCGCCCGCATCGAGATCGAAGCCATGCGCCTCATGGTCCTCAAGGCCGCCCGCGCCATGGACGTCCTGGGCAACCGCGAAGCCCGCATCTGGGTCCACATGGTCAAGGCCATGGTGCCGGAACGGGTCTGCCAGATCATCGACCAGGCCATCCAGATGCACGGCGCCACCGGCGTCTCGCAATGGACCCCGCTGGCCCGGATGTACACCAGCCAGCGCACCCTGCGTCTGGCCGATGGTCCGGATGAGGTCCACCACCTGGTGGTCGGCCGTAACGAGCTGCGTCAGTATGACGGTGCCAATGAAGAGGCCGAACAGACCTCGACCGCCGTCTGGCGCAACGGCTAGAGCCCCCTCCGTCAGCTTCGCTGACAGCTCCCCCAGCGGGGGAGCAATG
>CAIYZB010000298.1 GCA_903930545.1 uncultured Alphaproteobacteria bacterium | reverse complement strand
TGGTCGCTATATCGGCATGGCCCAGCAGTTTCTGGACAACTCTCAGGTCCGCGCCGCCTTCCAGCAGGTGGGTCGCAAAGGCGTGGCGCAGGACGTGGGGGCTGACACGGGCCGGATCGATCCCCGCCAGGATCGCGGCCTCATCCAGCATCTGGCCAAAACGCCGCGGGGTCAGGTGACCGGCCTTGCCGCTGGAGGGAAAAAGCCAGGGATTGGCCGCGTCCCCTTTGGACAGGAAGCCGGACCGCACCGCGAGATAGCTCCGCATAGCCTCCCGCGCCGCAGGGTTCAGCGGGGCCAGGCGGTCCTTGCCCCCCTTTCCGGTGACCATCAGAAAGGCGGGATCCCGGGCCAGGGCCGCGAGCTTCAGGGTGGTTGCCTCCGAGACCCGCAGGCCCGAGGCATAGATCAGCTCGATCAGGCAACCCAGCCTGATGCCCGCCGCGCCGTCCACTGTGCCCGCCGCAGTGATGATCCGGTCAACTTCGTCTCGGCTTAGTACCTTGGGCAGGGGCCTGGACTTGCGCGGGGCCTCGACCCGGCGGGACGGGTCATCGCTGCGCCAGCTCTCCCCAAGGACGAACCGGTAGAACTGCCGAACTGCCGCCCGACGACGGGAGGCTGTGGCCGATGACAGGCCACGGATCCCCAGGTCCAGAAAATAGGCCTCCACCTGTTCGGCGCTGGCCCCATCCAGATCCGTGCCCAGACCCTTCAGAAAATCCCGGGCATCGGCCAGATCCCGGCCATAGGCCGTCAGAGTGTTTTTCGCCGCGGCCCGCTCGACGGTCATCATTTCCAGAAAGGCTTCGACCCAGCCGGAACTGCTCATCGGACGGCCAACAGGCCTTCGACCGCAAAGGCCCGGGCGTCCGCCTCCAGACCCGCCGTGCGTAGGGCCCGGATGATGCGAACCCGGTCACCCGGTGCCGGACCGCCGGGCCCTGCCTCCGCGCTGATCCACAGAGCCAGAAGCGCCGTTTGACCGATCAGCTTCTGATCTGCAGCAAGATCGAGGGCCAGGGCGCGTGCAGGTGGCGCACGGGTCTCCCCCGCCGTGAAGGTGGCGAATTCCCCTGCCGCGCGGGGACTCATGGGGGCTCCGAGGGCTGCCAGGATGAGGGAGGCGGTCTGAATCCGGGGCCGGGTCTTGGCATCTGCCAGGACCCCGCGCTCAATCAGCCGATCCAGAGTCTGACCATCGGCCCGGCCCTCTGCGGCCGCCAGAACACCGTCCAGCAAGGCAAGATCGGTAATGGTGGCATTGGGAATTTCATCCTGGGTCAGGCCTGAACGGATCGCCCGCGCCTGGCCCAGTTCTCCGGCTGCGGCCAAGGCAAGGGCCGTGCGCACGGCACCGGGACCGGATTCGATCTGCCAGACTGCAGGGCCCATGGCCGGCGGCGCCAGGGCCAGGGCGACCGCCGGGGCTGGCTCGGCCTTCGACAGATCAAGCCCCAGATTGCGCGACAGGGCATAGTCCAGGCCATTGCGCAGGGACGGTCCACCAGGGTCGCCACCACCGGCAAGCTTGGCTGACATCAGGCGACCGAAGATCGCGTCTTTCTGCTGACCCTGGGCCAGTTCCAGGGTCAGGGACGCCGCATCGATCTGCCCGGCCAGGGCCTGGCAGTAGGTCCTGAGCCTCAGCCAGTAGATGTCCTCGCGCCCCGATGTCAGGGCCTGGCCGATGGCACAGGCTGCCGGGTCGCTCTGGGACAGCAGGTTGGCCTCGGCCGCAGCCCGCGACAGGATCGGGGACTGCTCGATGCCCGGGGTCTTTTCGATCAAGGTTCGGGCCCCGACGAGGTCGCCCTGGGCCAGAAGGGCTGCGATCCTGGACCCCACAAGATCGAGATCACGGCCAAGGCCGGGCGGGGTCGCAGCCCCTGTGGCCAGGACCTTCAAGGCCAGGGCGCGGGCCGCTGGCGAAAGCGGGCGCGCCGCAATCAGGGGCAGCACGGTGCGAATGGTCTCCACCGAAGCCCCGTTCCACAGGGACTCTGTCAGGTCGGTCGGCCTCGCCTCCATGGAAAACAGGCCGGGTGCCGCAAGGGCGCTTGTCTCCACCTCCTGGGCGCAGACAGGGGCGGCAAGGATCAGGGCAGAGATACCGGCGATCAAGGCGCGGAGGATGGTCATGATGTCACCCTAACCCAAGTCCCCTGCTGACGCCTTAAACCTCGCGCGACCAACGAACCGGGGCGGGTTTTCCAACCCCCCATTGGCGAGACGGGACCAGTTCGTGTAGATGTCAGGGGTTCATGGACAGATACGCACCGCTGCGCGCCCGCACCATCACCCTTGTGGGTCTGATGGGAGTAGGCAAGACGAGCGTCGGGCGCAGGCTCGCCACCGCGCTCGGCCTGCCATTCCGCGACGCCGACCACGAGGTCGAGGCCGCCGCCGGGCGCTCCATTGCCGATATCTTCGCGGACCTGGGCGAGGCCGCCTTCCGCGAGGGCGAACGCCGGGTCATAGCCAGACTGCTGGAAGAGCCCCCTCACATCCTGGCCACGGGCGGCGGGGCCTTCATGAATGCCGAGACCCGCAAGCTGATCAAGGACAACAGCCTGTCGGTCTGGCTGAAGGCTGATATCGAGGTCCTGGCCCGGCGGGTCGGAAAGAAGGACACCCGGCCCCTGCTGATCGGCAAGGACCCGGTTGTGGTCCTGACCGGTCTGGCTGAACAGCGTTACCCCATCTATGCCGAGGCTGATGTCACGGTGGAGACCCGGGACACCCCACACAATGTGACGGTGGATCTGGTCCTCGAGACCCTGCTCGCCCATGTCCAGGGAACCCAGTCTTGACCCGCACAGTCCATGTCGACCTGGCGAACCGCGCCTATGACGTCGTGATCGGCCGGGGCCTGATCGCTGGGGCTGGCGAACGGATCGCTCCCTTTGCCCGCAATCGCCGCACCGCCGTGGTCAGTGACGAGACCGTCTGGGCCCGTCATGGTGCGGCGCTCAGCGCTTCGCTCCAGGCCGCGGGCCTCAGCGTCTATCCGGTCATCCTGCCTCCCGGCGAGCAGACCAAGAGCTGGGAGGGTCTGGCCCAGGTGTCCAGCCAGCTGCTGGATCTGGAACTGGATCGCGGCGATCTGGTGACGGCCTTTGGCGGCGGCGTCATCGGTGATCTCGCTGGTTTTGCGGCCTCGATCTACAAGCGTGGCATTGATTTCGTTCAGATCCCCACCACCCTTCTGGCCCAGGTCGACTCCTCGGTGGGCGGCAAGACGGCCATCGACACCCCCCAGGGCAAGAACCTGATCGGGGCCTTCCACCAGCCCCGTCTGGTCCTGGCCGATCTGGATGTCCTGGGCACCCTGCCTGACCGCGAGGTCAGGGCCGGCTATGCCGAGGTCATCAAATACGGCCTGCTGGGGGATTTCGACTTCTTCACCTGGCTTGAGGCCCACGGGGCTGAGGTCCTGGCCCGCGAACCGGAAGCCGTGGCCCATGCCGTGGCCCGGTCTGTGGAAATGAAGGCCGAGATCGTCATCGAGGACGAGAAGGAGGCCGGACGCCGGGCCCTGCTCAATCTCGGCCACACCTTTGGCCATGCCCTGGAGGCTGAGACTGGATTTGGCGAGGCCCTGCTCCATGGTGAAGCCGTGGCGGCTGGCTGTGGACTGGCCTTCCGCTTCTCCGCCCATCTCGGGCTGTGCACAGGCCAGGATGCGGAACGCGCCAGCGCCGCCATCGCCGCCTCGGGCCTGCCGGTTTCCATGGCCGGTATGGGACCCTTTTCGGCAGATCGGCTCGTTCATCACATGGCCCAGGACAAGAAGGCCGAGGGCGGACGCCTGACCTTCATCCTGGCGCGCGGCCTGGGCGACAGCTTCGTCGCGCGGGATGTCAGGCCGGAGGCTCTGAAGGCCTTCCTGGTCTCAGAAGGCGCTATCTCATGACCGTCATCGCCGTCATCGCGGGCCTCGCCCCGGTGCTGATTGCCCTGCTCAGCCTGTCGGGCCTGATCTCGGCGGCTGAAACCTCCATGACCGCCGCCAGCCGCGGACGGATGCACCAGCTGGAGCGGGAAGGCGACCGGGCCGCCAAGCGGGTCAATGGCATGATTGCCGATCAGGAAAAGATGATCGGAGCCATCCTGCTGTCCAATAATGTCATCAATATCGGGGCGTCGGCCCTCACCACTGTAACCCTGGCAACGGTCTTTCCCGGGCCTGTCGGGGCCCTGATCGCCACGGCTGTCATGACGGTGCTGATCGTCATCTTCTCCGAGATCCTGCCCAAGTCCCTGGCTATCACCCGGCCCGATGATGTGGCCCGTTTCCTGTCCCTGCCAACCTTTTGGGTGGTGAAGATCTTCGGCCCCCTGGCCAATGGGGCCCAATGGGTGGTGCGCCAGACCCTGAGGCCCTTCGGCATCCATCTGGCCATGGAAATGGACGTCCTGGCTGCCCACGAGGAAATCCGCGGCGCGGTGGAGTATCACCACTCCGAAGGTCTGGTTGAAGCCCGTGACCGTCATATGCTGGGCGGGGTGCTGGACCTGGCCGAGATGGACGTCACCCAGGTCATGGTGCATCGCAAGTCGATCTCCATGATTGATGCCGACCTGCCGCCGCGGGAAATCGTCGCCGCCCTCCTGGCCAGCGCCCATACCCGGGTGCCGCTTTACAAGGACGATGCGGAGAACATCGTCGGTGTCCTGCACGCCAAGGACGTGCTTCAGGCCATTGCGGATGCCGAGGGACGGATGGTCGATCTGGACATCGCCGCGATCACCCGCGATCCTTGGTTCATCCCCGACACCACCAACCTGAAGGACCAGCTCAACGCCTTCCTGAAGCGTCAGAGCCATTTTGCCCTGGTGGTCGATGAGTATGGCGCCCTGCAGGGCCTGATCACCCTTGAAGACATTCTCGAGGAGATCGTCGGCGAGATCGATGACGAGCACGATACCTCGGTCAAGGGTGTGCGGCCTCAGCCCGACGGCATGGTCTGGGTCGAAGGCTCCGTAGCCATCCGCGACCTGAACCGGGCCGTGGAATGGGATCTCCCCGACGAAAACGCGGTCACAGTGGCCGGTCTGGTGATCCACGAGGCCCAGACCATTCCCCGGGTGGGCCAGACCTTCATCTTCTATCGCCACCGCTTCGAGGTGGTCAGCCGCGATCGTAACCAGATCACGGCCCTGAGGATCTCCCCGCCCCTGGACAACCACGATTCCATTGAGGCCTAGCCCTTTCGTCCACCACGGTTCTGGGCAAGGTTAGGTCCATGCAGCGCAGCGTCTTTCTGGTCCTCGGTCTGGTCTTTACCGGTCTTGGCATTGTCGGGGCTTTCCTGCCCCTGTTGCCGACGACGGTCTTCCTGATCGTGGCCGCGGCTTGCTTTGCCCGTTCTTCTCCGCGCCTCGAAGCCTGGATCCTGGAACACCGGCAGTTCGGTCCCCTCGTCCAGGCCTGGCGAGACAATGGGGCCATCCCGCCGCGCGCCAAGGCCCTGGCCGTGACGGGCATGTCCCTGGGCTATTTGGGATTTTATCTCGGGGCCCATCCGAAACTGCCCCTGGCCCTGATCGTGGCCGCCCTGATGGGGGCCTGTGCAGCCTTTGTCCTGAGCCGCCCGGGCGGTCCTAGGGCCTAACCTCGATAATCTCGACGGTCTGGCCGGCAACCATGGCCTCATCCCCCACCGCCTTGCGCAGCAGCACCTGGGCCAGGGGGGAGACGTAAGAGACCGAGCCCTTTGCGGGATCGGCCTCATCCTCGCCCACGATGCGGTAGGTCTGGACCCGGCCATCATCCCGCTCAAAGCGGACGGTCGAGCCGAACTGGACCCGGTCACTGACGGGATCCGGCTCCAGCAGCTGGGCATTGCCCCGTCGTGCCGACCAGTAGCGCAGGTCCCGGGTCGCCCGGGCCATGGCGGTGCGATCGGCGTGGACATCTCCGGCCGCCTGGGCCGCGGAATAGGCGGCTCTGGCCTCGGCCAGGGCCTGATCAATGGCCGCGAGCCCCGAGGCCGTCACCAGGTTCGGATGGGCGGAGATCGGCCGATCCAGAAGATTGGCCGCCTCCGCCTCGTGATCCCCTTCCTTGGTGAAGGCGACGCTCATCTCAGAGCCCGGCTTCCATCAGGCCATCCAGAACCTTGTCCGGGGTCATGGGATAGTCGCGCAGGCGAACCCCGCAGGCATTGTAGATGGCATTGGCAATCGCCGCCCCTGCCCCACTGATGCCCAGCTCGCCGACCCCCTTGATCCCCATGGGATTGGCCTTGTCGTCGACCTCGTCCAGGAAGATGGAGTCCAGATTGACGATGTCGGCATGGACCGGAACCATGTAGCTGCCCAGGTCCTGGTTCATGAAGGAGCCATAGCGGGGGTCCACCGGATTGGTCTCGGTGAGCGCCGTGCCAACCCCCCAGATCATCCCGCCGGTAATCTGGCTCTTGGCCGTCTTGGCATTGAGGATGCGGCCGGCGGCAAAGACGCCATACATCCGGCGCAGACGCACCTCGCCGGTGTCCATATCCACCCCGACCTCTGCGAAATGAGCCCCATAGGTATGCTGGGACCAGTCGCGGGCATC
>CAIYZB010000297.1 GCA_903930545.1 uncultured Alphaproteobacteria bacterium | reverse complement strand
TGCGGGCAAGGCGGGCGGGAGCTGTGTTGCGCGGCGGGCGCGGTTCGCGCGCAGCAGACAACAGGCTGCCCAGCTTGTGGGTCACCCGCTCCACATCCTCGCCCAGGATCAGGTCGTCGCGAGGCTCTTCCCGATGACCGCGGGGCTCTTCCCGAAGGCGGTGACGCGGGGCGGCAGCCTCAGGGCGTGCGGTCATCGCTGGGGCATCGGTGACCTGACGCTCCAGCTTGGTCGAAAGCGCACGGGCCTTGTCGATACGATCGGCCAGGACATCGGCGGCCTCATCCGTTGCAGCCCGCAGATCAGCCAGGCCCTGTTCGGCCCGGGCTGCCGCCGCGTCCAGGTCAGCCACAGCGCGGGCAAAGCCCTCGTGGCTCTCCCTCAAGGCCTTGAGGCGGCTGTTGAGCCTCAGGCCGAGGCCGAGGGCTGCGATCAGGAGGGCTGCAAGCAGCAGGTTCATGCCGATAGCAATCAGGCTCATGGGATCCTCTGCACAGCCTTGGCCGCGCCCGGCGATAGCGGGCGGTCGACACGGACAGCGATATGGTGATTGCGTCGACCCATCCGCCCCACGGTCAGGGGGATGGTACCGGCGCGAAGCTCGACGGGACTGTCGGGGGTGGCATTGAGCATCAGGGTCTGACCGACCTTGAAGTCCAGCACGTCCTTGAGGCTGATCTGCTGCTCGTCCAGGACGGCGCGGACCTCCATCTGGGTGGTCCAGAGTTCCGTGGCCAAGTGGCCTTCCCAGATGTTGTCGCGGCCGAACTTCTCACCCATGAACTGCTGCAGCAGCATCTTGCGGATGGGTTCGAGGGTGGCATAGGGCAGCAGCAGCTCGATCCGGCCGCCACGGTCTTCCATGTCGATCCGCAGCTTGACCAGGATGGCGGCATTGGCCGGACGGGCAATGGCGGCAAAGCGCGGATTGGTTTCCAGACGGTCCAGGGTGAAGGTCACCGGGGTCAGGGGCTCGAAGGCCAGCTTGGCGTCGGCCAGAACGACCTCGACCATCCGCTGCACCAGGACGCGCTCGATAGTGGTGTAGGGGCGACCCTCGATCCGCATGGCCGCTGTGCCGCGACGCCCGCCCAGCAGCACGTCGACGATGGAATAGATCAGGTTGGAATCGACCGTCAGCAGACCGAAATTATCCAGCTCCTCGGCCCGGAACACCGACAGGATGGCGGGCAGGGGAATGGAGTTCAGATAGTCGCCGAAGCGGATGGACGAGATGTTGTCCAGGCTCACTTCCACATTGTCGGAGGTGAAGTTCCGCAGGGAGGTCGTCATGTACCGCACCAGGCGGTCAAAGACGATTTCCAGCATCGGCAGGCGTTCATAGGACACCAGGGCCGAATTGATGATGGCCCGGATGCCGGACCGCTCGGAGGCTTCCTCATCGGACAGGTCAAAGCCAAGAAGGCTGTCGATCTCGTCCTGGTTCAGGATGCGTTCGGAGCCAACCACGGCCTCCGCCGGGCCGTCGATATCGGGCCAGGTCGAGGGATCGTCGGGATTTACACCCCCTGATCCGGCTTCCTTGATTTCGATCTCGTCTTCCATGGGAACGCGCTGAACCGGGGCCGAAGCCCTAGTTGACCAGCATCTCCTCGATCAGGACGGCGTTCACCTTTGATGGCGCGATCACCAGATTCACCCGGCGCAGGATCTCCATGCGCAGCTGGTAGGAGCCCTGGCTGCCCTGGAGGTCCTCCGGGCGCAGCTCCCGCAGGAAGGTCTGGAACATGTCCTGGAGCCTCGGCATGTTGGGCTCCAGCAGTTCGACGGTTTCGTGGTCCTTCAGCTCGAAGGTCAGCTTGAGCTTGAGGAAGGTCGGCCGGCCATCGGCAGTCTGCATGTTCACGACCACATCCGGGATGGTGTAGAAAACGACCCCGTCCGGTCCCTCTGCGATCTTGCCGATCGGGGCCTCGCCCTCGCCGCCCTTGCCGTGTTCGCCCTTCTTTTCCTTTTCCTTGCCCTTCTTTTCCTTGCCGTGCTCACCGCCCTTTTCGGCGTGGGCCTCAGGCTTGGGCTTCATGAGGAAAAAGGCCGCAGCCCCGCCGCCACCCAGCACCAGGACGGCGACCGCCCCGATGATGATGAACAGCATCGGCAGCTTCTTCTTGCCGGGCGCGCCTTCGCCCTCTTCGCCTTCGGCGGCTTCCCCTTCGGGGGCTTCCTTGACCTTGTCCTTGGCCACGCGCGCGCGCTCCTTAGAATCTTACACCCGTGTGCATGCGACGCGTTTCGTTAAGGATCTGTTTTTCCCGGTCGAAAACCTTGCGCAGCCCCCTACCCGGCAAAAACCGCCGCATGGCCTGCGTTAACCTTCTTGTTCGCTGATTTTTATTGGCTTTTCCGGTTGGCCCGGACCTTGCAGCAGACCTTGCGACAAGACTGGTCAATGCACTGAGCCAAACAAGATGGACAACGCCCTTTACGTCGGACTCTCACGGCAGATGACCCTGCGCCACGAACTCGACATCGTGGCCAACAACATTGCCAATGCCGACACGACCGGTTTCAAGGTCGAAAGCCTGATGGTCGAGACCGATCCGGAAGCCCCCGCCATGACCCTGGGCGGGCCCAAGCCGATCAAGTTCGTCCTCGATAGCGGCGTGGCCCGCGACTTCGGCCAGGGCTCCCTGCGCGTCACCGGGGCGACCTTCGACATCGGGCTGGAAGGCCAGGGTTTCTTCAAGGTCCAGACCGCGGACGGCGAGCGCTATACCCGCGACGGTCGCTTCCGCACCGATGCCACAGGCCGCCTCACCACCCAGAGCGGCGATGCCGTGCTTGATGACGGCGGCGGTGAGATCAC
>CAIYZB010000296.1 GCA_903930545.1 uncultured Alphaproteobacteria bacterium | reverse complement strand
CGTGTGGGCCTCGGGCCGCGACAGGGCAAAACCCAGGGCCGCCTGGAGCGGATCGGAGCGGCCCTCGGCAATCAGGCGACGGGCGCGGGAAATGCGGCTGGCGGCGGCCTTCAGGTGGTTGGGCGCGCGGTCCGGCGGCAGGAAAAGCAGGCCATTGAGGAAGATGGAGCGCAGGTGCACTTCCACCCCCAGCTCGGCCACGGTGGCCAAGGTGCCGTCCAGCAGCAGGCGCTGGTCCAGCAGGCTCGCCGGAGCCTGGATGATGTCGGGCTTGAAGCGGCGCACCACCCCCACCGGATCGTCCGAGGCAAAGACGGAGACGCCGATAGCCCGGGTCAGGCCCTCATCGCGCAGGGCGCGCAGGCGATTCCACAGGGCCAGGCCATGGGGCCCGAACAGGTCCGCAGCAGAGGGCACAAAGATGCAGTCGGCGCGCTCCACGCCCAGACGGCGCAGGGTGGCGCGGATCTCGGCTTCCACGGCGTCGGCACCCTTGTCGGGCCGAATGGTGGAGATGGAGATGCGGAAGGGGGTCGGACGGGGCATGACGTCCCCCAGCAGGGTTTCGGCCTGGGGATTGCGACCGGCCACGTCAAAGACGCTCAGGCCCGCGCGGGCCGAGATGTCCAGGATGTCGCGGATTTCCGACTGCGGATTGCGCCCGCGCGCCATGGTGCCCGTGGGTTCAAGGGTGAACTGGGCGGAACCGAGACCGAGTTTTGAGAGCGGAGAGGTCATGCACAACGCTGGATACTGAACTTCGAGACCCTCATCCTGACCCAAAGGCCTAAAGAACCGGTGTCTGTAACCTTTATGGGGGGTTAAACTGGCTCCATGCGTGACCCTCTTCCCGAATGGCCCAGCTTCGGTCTGGCCGATGATGTCCGACCCGCCCTGCGCGAGGCGCAGCAAGCCTTTGAGCCCCTCGTGCTCGCCACCCTCGTGGCCCTGGATGGCGGTGGCCCCCGGCCCGTGGGCACTCAGATGGTTTTCTGGAAAGACGGGGTGGCCGGTTATTTTTCCGGCGGCTGCGTGGAGAGCGATGTGGCCAGCCACGCCGATCTCTGCCTCCAGGACGGCGAGCCCCGCACCCTGGTCTATGGGGCGGGCAGCCCCTGGCCGGACCTTCAGCTGCTCTGCGGAGCCCGGCTGGAGATCTTCATCGAGCGGGTAAGCCCGGATGATCCGGCCCTGGCCCAGGTGCTGGCCGCTGCCCATGACCGCCGCCCGGTCCAGTGGGTCAGTGACGGCCGCAAACGGCGCTGTGGAGCCCCGGGCGAGGTCGAGCCCTGGGAAGGGGCCATCACCCAGACCTTTGATCCGGTGCCGCGCCTTGTGGTCATCGGCTTCGATCCCACCGCCATGGCCATCGCCAGTCTCGGGGCCCAGGCCGGTTTTGAAACCACCCTGGTCCGCCCCAAGGGACCGGATGCGCCACCGCCTCTGGTCGGGATCGCTTATCGCCGGGATGAGCCGGAAGCGGCCCTGAAGGCCATCGGCGTCGATGGCTGGAGCTTTGTGGCCATTGCCACCCACAATCTCGACATGGACCGCGATGCCCTGATGGCGGCCCTGCCCTCTGAAGCGGGCTATGTGGGTCTGCTGGGGGCCCGGCGGCGTCTGCCGGAACGGCTGGCCCCTTTGAGGGCGTCCGGGGTGGCTGAAGAGGTTCTGGCCCGCGTCCACGCCCCCATAGGCCTCGACATCGGTGGCAAGGCCCCTTGGGAGGTGGCGGTCTCGGTGATCGGCGAGATGATCGCCGAGCGCTATGCCCGGGCCAGTGGCAAGACCTCGACCAGTTCCCCCTCGGCCACGGCCGGGGCACCGGCCTGACGCCTCAGCAGAGCGTCAGCCCCGGCAAAGACCGAGACGAGTGAGGAATCCTGGTCAGGCCAGGGCTCGGCAATCAGGCTGCCGGCCTCATGGGATAGCCGGGCCCGCATCCAGTGTTCCCGGGGGCCATTGGCGCTGAAGGCCCGACCGGCCCGGGCCTGGATCAGGCGGGGCTGACCCTCGGCCCCCTGCCAGGCGGCGAGGATGGGCTTCAGGAACAGTTCGGCACAGACAAAGGCCGAGGCGGGATTGCCGGGCAGACCCAGCATGGGTCGACCATCCCCCAGCAGACCGAAAAAGGTCGGTTTGCCCGGGCGAACGGCCACACTTTCCACCCGCAGGGACAGGCCAAGAGCGGCACCGGCGGCCCGGACAAGATCGTGGTCCCCAACGGAGGCCCCGCCCACAGTGACCACGATATCGGCCTCGGCGGAGCGGATCGCCTCGATCACGGCCTCCAGATCATCGCGGATCGGCTCGGCCTTGAAGGCCATCGCCCCCCAGCCCTCGGCCATGGCGCGCAGGGCCGGAGCCCCGGAATCATAGATCTGAAAAGGTCCGGGCACGCCGGGGGCCTCGACGATCTCCTCCCCCGTGGACAGGATGGCCAGACGCGGACGGCTGTGGACGGAGACCTCGGCCCGCCCGGCGGAGGCCGCCAGACACAGACGCCAGGGATCCATTCTGGTGCCCCGGGTCAGCAGGGTAGCCCCAGCCTGGAAGTCACCGCCATCGGGGCGCAGATGCTCACCGGCGGGCACAGCGGGGACTGCGACCTGATCGCCTGCGCGGCTGGCATTTTCCTGAATGACGATGGCATCGGCACCGGCGGGCACCGCGGCACCGGTGAAGATCCGCACGGCCTCGCCAGCACCCAGCGCGCCGGTAAATCCATGACCCGCCGCGCTCTCGCCCATGATCTTCAGGCTGCCCGGGGTATCGGCATGGCGCACCGCCCAGCCATCCATGGCTGAGGCGGCAAAGGGCGGCTGGTCGCGCACGGCGGCCACATCTTCGGCCAGCACCCGACCGATGGACTGGGCCAGGGTGACGAATTCGGCCCCGGACGGCGCGATCTCGGCCAGCATCCGGGCCCGGGCGTCATCGACGGTGAGCAGTTTCATGTCCGGGTCCAGGTCCCCGACTTGCCGCCGGACTTCTCCAGCAGCCGAATGGGCCCCAGGGTCATGGCCTTATCGGCCAGATCGGAGAGCACACGTCTGAACT
>CAIYZB010000295.1 GCA_903930545.1 uncultured Alphaproteobacteria bacterium | reverse complement strand
TGGCCGTCCAGCCAGATCCATCCGTCGCGATCATCAAAGGGAACGAGTGACATTTTGAAGTGACCTCCTCTCAAGGCTGCCCCCTTACAAACCTCCACGCGGCGCAGGTCAAACAAAATGGGTCATTTCCGCCATCAGTTTGACCCATCCGGCACCAATCCTGCAGGACTGGACAGATTGACGGCCGGACTTGACGCGGTGCCCCCCTTGCGGCGCATCCTGTTGCCTCCGGTCATCGACCGCCCGCAACTGGGGAAGATTTTCGGATGGCCATGACCGAGCCCCTTGAGCGGCATCTGCTGATCGTGGACGACGATGACCGGATCCGCGATCTGCTTAAGCAGTATCTGCGCCGCGCCGGCTTTCGGGTTACCGCCGCACCGGGGGGGGGCCAGGCGCGGCGTCTCATCGAGACCCTGGATTTCGACCTCGCCGTCTTTGACGTGATGATGCCCGGGGAGGACGGCTTTTCCCTGACCCGCTGGCTGCGAGAGCAGAAGGCGCCTGCCGGCCAGACCCCCGTCCTAATGCTCACCGCCCGGGGGGAGGCAGAGGCCCGGATCGAGGGCCTGCGCATCGGGGCCGATGACTATCTCGGCAAGCCCTTCGAGCCCGAAGAACTGCTGTTAAGGATCGAGGCCATTCTGCGCCGGGCCCAGGCCCGTCCGGTCGTCAACAACGGGCCCTTGTCCCTCGGCCGCTGCCGGTTTGACTCCGACCGCGGCGAACTCAGCGAGGATGGGACGGCCATTCGCCTGACCGAGGCCGAGGTCGCCCTCCTGCGCCGTCTGGCCCGCACCCCGCACGAGCCCGTGGATCGTCTTGAACTGGCCCGGGAAACCGTGGACCCTTCGGGTCGGGCCGTGGATGTCCAGGTCACCCGGCTGCGCCGCAAGATCGAGACGGACCCCAAGACCCCGCGTTACCTCCAGACCGTCCGGGGTGTCGGCTATCTCCTGGCCCCGGACTGATGCGGTTCACCCTTGCCCCCCGCCTGATTTCCCGGGCGATCAAGCGCAGCCTGCCGACCACCCTTTTCGGTCGCTCCCTGCTGATCATCATCCTGCCCGTGGCCGCCATGCAGATCGCGGTGACCTGGGTCTTCTTCGATGCCCACTGGCAGACCGTAACCAGCCGCCTGTCCGACGGTCTGGCGGGTGAGGTCGCCTGGGCCGTCCAGGGTTTCCGCGACAGTCCGACGCCGCAGGCCCAGGCCGCCCTGGCTGAACGAGCCGAGACCACCCTGTCCCTGTCCATTGCGCTGCAGCCTGGCCGCACCCTGCCCAAGGGACGAAGGGCCAATCCCTTTGCCGTGGTGGACCGCGCCCTTGAACGGGCCCTGTCGGAGCGGCTGGATGCCCCCTTCTGGTTCGATACCACCCGCTATCCTGCCTATGTCGACATCCGGGTCCAGACCCCTCAGGGGGTCCTGAGGGTCCTGGCGCCTCGGGACCGCGCTTTCGCGACCCAGGGCCACATCTTCGTCCTGTGGATGACCCTGGCCACCCTGATGCTGACGGCCATTTCCATCCTGTTCATCCGCAATCAGGTCCGGGCCATAGAGCGTCTGGCCAATGCGGCCGAGGATTTCGGCAAGGGGATCGAGGCCCCCGCCTTCAAGCCCCATGGAGCCCGGGAGGTGCGCCGTGCGGCTCATGCCTTTCTGGCCATGAAGTCCCGCATCCAGCGTCACATCGACCAGAGGACGGCCCTCCTGGCCTCGGTGAGCCACGATCTGCGCACCCCCCTGACCCGCCTGAAGCTGGAACTGGCCCTGTCGGAGCCCACCAGCCGGACCGGAGAAATGAAGCGCGACCTGGCCGAAATGGAGCACATGATCGACGAATACCTCGCCTTTGCCCGGGGCGAGGGCGGCGAGGCTGTGGAGACCATTCCCCTGCGCCAGTTGATCACCGAGGTCAGCGAGGGAGCGATCCGGGCCGGGGCGACCGTCACCGTCGCGGTTACCGAGGACCTGACTGCCCTGGTTCGACCCAATGCCTTGAAGCGAGCCCTGTCCAACCTGATCATGAATGGTGCTGTCCACGGCGAGACCATCGAGGTTTCTGCACGGGCCCGGCCTGACGGTGGACTGGAGATCATTGTCGATGATGATGGCCCCGGCATTCCCCCCGAACGGCACGAGGATGCCTTCAAGGCCTTCAACCGGCTGGATGAGTCCCGCAACCAGAACGAAAAGGGCGTCGGCCTTGGCCTCGCCATCGCCAGGGATGTAGCCCGCGGACACGGGGGAGACGTCACCCTGGACCGCTCGCCCCTGGGGGGCTTAAGGGCCGTGATCAGGTTACCAAACTGACATTCATCCAGGGTTCATCGAACCTCGTTCTATCAGGTGACGACCCACATCCGGAGAGACCCATGAAGCTGATAGCCGCCCTCCCCCTCGCCGCAACCCTGGCCCTGTGCGCTCTGCCTGCCGCGGCTGATCCTGTGCCCGGTGACTGGATCCTGCGGGGCGGGACGGCCAAGGTCCGTATCGCCGCCTGTAACACTGACCGCTCGAAGCTCTGCGGCACCATTGTCTGGGCCAAGGAGGCAAACCTCGGGGACGGGAAGGTGGCCCGGGATGCCAAAAACCCCGACCCCAGCCTCAGGAACCGGCCGATCATCGGACTGGTCCTGATCCAGGATCTGAAGCCAGCCGGCACCGGCAAGTGGGTGGGCGGAAAGATCTATGATCCCGACTCCGGCAAGACCTATGCCTCGAAGCTCCAGATCAATCCCGACGGCACCCTGAAGGTCGAGGGCTGCGTCTCGGTGGTCTGCCAGGCCCAGACCTGGCGCAAGGGCTAGGCCCAGAGCCCCTCAGTCAGCTGCGCTGACAGCTCCCCCGGAGGGGGAGCAATTTGCTCCGACTAATTCCTCCCCCTCTGGGGGAGGGGGACCGCGAAGCGGTGGAGGGGGCTCAGACCCCGAGTTCCCGGGACCGGGCGACGGCGGCAGCTACGGCCTGATCCAGCAGCGGCCCTAGACCGCCCTCACCCATCAGCACATTGAGAGCAGCCTGGGTCGTCCCGCCGGGCGAGGTGACCTGACGGCGCAGTTCGCCAGGATCCTCGCCACTCTGGGCCAGGAGGGCGGCGGCCCCGGTGAGGGTCGCCCGGGCGAGGCGTTCGGCGCTTTCCTGGGGGAGGCCGGCCTGGACGCCAGCAGCCTCCAGAGCCTCCACAAAGGCATAGAGATAGGCCGGGGCTGACCCCGACACCGCCGTTGCGGCATGCATCAGATCTTCCCGGGCCAGTTCCACCACGGTGCCAACCGGGGCGAAGAGGGCCCGGGCCGCAGCGCGGGCCTCAGGCGTTTCGGCAAAGACGCTGGCTGTGCCCTGACGGATGGCTACGGCGGTGGTGGGCATGACCCGGGCAACCTGGCGGCCGCCGAATGCCGTCGAGATATCGGCTGCAGAGACACCGGCCGCGATGGAGACGATCACAGCGTCAGCAGCAAGAAGGTCGCTGATCCCCTCAACGGCCTCACGCCAGATCTGCGGCTTTACGGCCAGGAGAACCGTTCCCGCCTCGGCGAGGATCTCATCCGGCGGATTGAGCCGGGCCCCGGCCTCGGCCAGGGCAAGGACATCAGCCCCGGGAAAGGGCTCGCGGATAATCAGGTCAGAGGGGGCAATGGCACCAGCGGCCTGCCAGCCCGCGCAGAGGGCACCGCCCATGCGGCCGGCCCCCAGGATCAGGATGGGTCTCATCAGGCGCTCCGGATTTAGGTCAGGCTTCGCCGACGGTCTCGAACATGCAGGCGGCGATGGCGTCAGCCGGGGACTTGGCTCCCCGGGTCAGATAGTCGAAGGCCGGATAGAAGCGGTCGGCAGCTTCCATGGCGACATCGATCATGGCGGCCGCCTGGGCCAGTGACGGGCGTTCGCCGGTCATCAGGGACATGGCGTGGCGGAAGATCAGCTCGCCGTCATCCCACACCTCGAAATGCCCCAGCCAGACCCGCTGGTTGACGCTGCAGACCAGTTCAAAGGCCGCGGCCTTTTGTTCGGCAGAGGCATTGAGATCGATGGACAGGCAAAGCTGCAGACAGTCGGCCTCGGGCCGCCAGGCAAACCAGAGTTCGTAGTCCTTCCAGTCCCCGGCCAGGGTAAAGGCCAGATCACCGTCTTCGGTGCGGTCGAACTGCAGATTTTCGGCGGTAAGGACGTGTTCAACGACATCGAGCGGGTCGAGGGCGACCAGGATGTCCTCGTCAGACTGCGGCATATCCATAGGGCCAACGGTCCTTTCGCTAGCGGCGAGGCGGACCCCCGCGAATCACCGGCTCGTCTTCATTTAATCCGGTTCTTGCGACAGCTTCACCGGCTTCTTCCGCCGGGCGAGCCACGTTCCTGTGTATTCCCGGCCAGGGGGCCGGCTCAGTCCTTCTTCGCCGCCTTTTTGGCCGGTGCTGCCTTGAGTTCGGCGATCTCGGCCCTCAGGACGGCAATCTCGGCCTTGAGCACTTCGTACTCGTCGCGGCGGATCAGATCCATCTCTGCCACAAAGCGATCGGCCTGGGACCGGAAGGCGGCCTTGGCTTCCTCGCCCGCGCTCTGGGCAAGGCCCATGGCCGCGGAGGTGAGTTTGGCCATCTCGTCGAGGAAGGGGTTTTGCGTCTGCATGGTATCTATATGGGCTGCCAGGGGATGAAAGCGAAGGGCTTCTCGTCTAAAGCACAAACCTGAGCCTTTCGCCCACGTCGTTTTCGGAGATTCAGGCCTTGGCACTGCCCTTTCCCAATATCGATGTCTTCATTTTCCCGCCCATTGGTCCCTTCGAGATCGGCGGGATGAGCATAGGCCCCATCGGTATCCGCTGGTACGCCATGGCCTATATTGCCGGGATCCTGCTGGGCTGGCGCTATCTGACCAATCTGGTCCGCTCCACCGGCCTGTTCGGAAAGCAGGGCCCACCGGCAACGGCGCTACAGGTCGATGACCTGATCCTCTGGATCACCCTGGGCATCATCATCGGCGGACGACTGGGCTCGGTGATCTTCTACACCCCCACAATCCTCATCGAGGAGCCCTTGAGGGTGCTCCGAACCTGGGAAGGCGGGATGAGTTTCCACGGCGGTGTCATCGGCGTTCTGGTGGCGACCTGGCTGTTCGCCCGCAACAACGGCCTGGATCTCGTCCGACTGGGGGATGTCATCACCCCTGCCGTACCCTTTGGCCTGTTCTTCGGGCGGATCGCCAACTTCATAAACAGCGAGCTCTGGGGCCGCCCCACTGACCTGCCCTGGGCTGTGGTCTTTCCCAATGGCGGGCCCTTTTCGCGCCATCCGAGCCAGCTCTATGAAGCAGCCCTTGAGGGCATTGTCCTCTTCCTCGTCCTGCGTTGGGCGACCCACCGCCGCCACCTGCTGGAACGGCGCGGCGTCGTGGCCGGGATCTTCTTTGCCGGTTATGCCCTGTTCCGGATCCTGCTGGAGAATGTGCGCCAGCCGGACGAGGGGCTGGATAATTTCCCCCTCGGTCTGACCATGGGGATGCTGCTGAGCATACCCATGGGTCTGTTCGGGGCCTGGCTGATCTGGCAGGGCATGAAGACTGCGCCTGAGCCTGCGGAAACGCCGAAGGCGTGAGCAGGCTTAAGGATCGCCTGATCGCCCAGATCCGTCTGAGCGGCCCCATGACGGTCGCACAGTATATGACAGCCTGCCTCCATGATCCGGATCATGGCTATTACGCCACCCGCCCGGCCCTGGGGGCCGAGGGCGACTTCATCACCGCCCCTCTGGTCAGCCAGATGTTCGGCGAGCTTATCGGCCTTTGGGCTGTAGAGACCTGGATGCGGCTGGGATCGCCGGAGCGCTTGCGCCTGGTGGAAATCGGCCCCGGAGACGGCACCCTGATGGCCGATGCCCTGAGGGCCGCAGGCCTGTCCGCGGCGTTCAGCGCAGCTGCTGAGCCCTGGATGGTAGAGACATCAGCCCCGCTTGCAGAGGTCCAGAGGCGCAGGCTTGGCGCTCGTGGCCAATGGGCCGCCAGCCTCGATGCCGTGCCTGCCGGGGCCCCGATCATCCTGATTGCCAATGAGCTGCTGGATTGCCTGCCTGCCCGTCAATTCGTCCGGCTGCCGGGAGGATGGGCCGAACGGATGGTCGGGCTGGATGCAGACGGGGCCCTTGCCTTCGGTCTGACCGGCACCCCCATCGACCGGGCCCTGCCCACCGCTGAGGAGGGGGCGATCTTTGAGCTTTGCCCAGGTCAGGAAGCCATGGGCCGGCTGATCGGTTCGCGGCTGGCCGCCGATGGCGGGGCCGCCCTGCTCATTGACTATGGCCGGGACGGGCCTGATTTCGGCGACACCCTTCAAGCCCTCAGCCAGCATCGAAAGCAGTCGCCCCTCGAAAATCCAGGCGAAGCGGACCTGACCGTCCATGTCGATTTCCCGGCGGTGGCCCAGGCCGCCCGCTCGGCCGGATCGGCCAGCACCCCGATCCTCGCCCAGGGCGAATTCCTGGGGCGTCTGGGAATCGGGGCGAGAGCCGAAAAGCTGATCCGCAGCCACCCGGACCGCGCTGACCAGATCGGTCGTCAGCTACTGCGGCTGACAGATCGGGCGGAAATGGGCACCCTGTTCAAGGTGCTCTGCCTCCATGAGCCCGGCCTTCAGCCCCCCGGATTCGAATCCTGATGACCCTGCCTGTCCTGACCTCGCCCCTGCTGGACCTGCCGGGGATCCGCCATGCCTTCTTCACCCGACAGGGCGGGGTCTCGGCGGGCATCTATGCCGGGCTCAATGTCGGGCGAGGATCGTCGGACGAGCCCGCAGACGTGGCCGAAAATCGTCGTCGGGCGGCGGCCCATTTCGGTCTGGAGGTCCAGGCCCTGTCCACTTGCTACCAGATCCATTCCGCCACGGCCCTGACAGCTGACCAGGGCTGGGGGGATGAGCGACCGCAGGGCGATGCCGTGGTGACAGGGGTGCCAGACCTGATCTGCGGCGCCCTGGCCGCTGACTGTGCGCCCATCCTGCTGGCCGACCCGGAGGCACGAATCGTCGCCTCTGCCCATGCGGGCTGGAAAGGTGCCCTCAGCGGAATCGCCGAGGCCACGGTGGCTCGAATGGCGCAGATGGGAGCCGCTCCCGAGCGGATCGTCGCCGTGGTCGGCCCCTGTATCGGCCCGGCATCCTACGAGGTTGGGGAGGAATTCGAGGCCCGGTTTCTCGAGGTCAGCCCTGACCATCGGGCCTTTTTCCAGCCCGGAAAGGCACTGGACAAGCGCCAGTTCGACCTGCCCGGCTTTGTCCTGTCGCGCCTGAAGTCTGCCGGGGTGGGAAACTGCGACTGGATCGGCCGGGATACCTGTGCCGAGCCGGACCACTTCTATTCAAACCGTCGGGCCTTCCAGAGGGGTGAGCCCGACTTTGGCCGCCTGCTCTCGGCCATCTGCCTGGCTCCTTAGGTGTGACAAAATCGGGCAAGCGGGCCATCGGGCCTTGCTCCCGCGCCCCCGGCTGATACAAGCCCCGCATTCGAACAAATTGCCCCCGAGGGTCCGATGAAGCTGCTGGCAGGCAACTCCAACCGAATGCTCGCAGAGGCGGTTTCGTCTCACCTCGACATTCCCCTCACCAAGGCTCAGGTGAAGCGGTTCGCAGACAACGAGGTCTGGGTCACCATCGACGAGAACGTCCGGGGCGAGGATGTCTTTCTCATCCAGTCCACCAGCTTCCCGGCCAATGACAATCTCATGGAGCTGCTGGTCTGTATCGATGCCCTGAAGCGGGCCTCCGCCAAGCGGATCACAGCCGTCATGCCCTATTTCGGCTATGCCCGGCAGGACCGGAAGACCGGGGGACGCACCCCGATCTCCGCCAAGCTGGTGGCCAATCTGATCACCCGGGCCGGGGCCGACCGCGTTCTGACCATGGATCTGCACTCCGGCCAGATTCAGGGCTTCTTCGACATCCCGACCGACAATCTGATCTCTGCCCCCCTGCTGGCGGGCGATATCCGGGCCAATTACAAGTCCCCGGAAGATCTGCTGATCGTATCGCCGGATGTCGGCGGCGTTGTCCGCGCCCTGGCCGTGGCCAGCCGGCTGAATACGGAACTGGCTATTGTCGACAAGCGCCGCTCGGGTCCGGGCAAGAGCGAGGTCGCCAACATCATCGGTGACGTCCAGGGCCGCCGCTGCATCCTTTTCGATGACATGATCGATGGCGGCGGCACCCTGTGCAACGCTGCCCAGGCTCTCATGGATGGGGGGGCGGCTGAGGTCTCGGCCTATGTCAGCCACGGGGTCCTGTCCGGCGGTGCGGTGGAGCGGGTCGGCAATTCGGTTCTGAAGGAACTGGTTATGACCGATTCCATCAGTGCCCCTCAGCGGGCGGGGGAAACCCCCAAAATACGTTATGTCAGTTGCGCGCCCTTGATTGGCGAAGCCATCCGCCGCATCGCCAATGAAGAGTCAGTATCCAAGCTTTTTGACTGATTGATCTGCTCCATCGTCCGGACAGTTTAACGGTCCATAGGTATCCGTGGCCATAATCAGGCCCAGACATCTGTGCTAGGCTGATCTGGCCACAGGCATGGCGATGGGAAGGCACTCATGATGACCTCTGCAACCAAGGCAGGACTCCGGGCGACGGGCATAGCCCTGATCGCGTTCGTTCTCGCTTCCTGCAAGAGCGAGCCGCCGCTCCCGCCGCCGCCGCCGCCGGTGCCGCCGATTACCCTGGCTCCCAAGGTGATCGAGCAGGCCAGCGCCTATCGCTATTACATCACCCGGGCCACGGCCCTGACCCCGGACTTCGCGGACGGAACGGCGATTGCCAGTTCCCTCACCACGGCTGTCGCCTATGAGCCGAAGCAGTTTCTGCAGGGTGCCATTGCCTATGGCGCAGTGATCGCCCTCCAGGACCCGGCCTTTGTGGCGGCGGTCCGCACCTTTGCGGCCAATCCCGAACAGCGCCGTCAGGTGACTTTCGATATCCTCCGTGACCCCAACTATGTGACCTCCATCGATGGCTCGGCCTCTGCCGCCGGTCTGGTGCGCGCCACCCTCGGGGGCGAGGGCCAGAAACTCTATGACGCCGGCAAGGCCGTGAAGCAGTCGGCCTATGACGTCCAGAAGCAGAAGTGGTCCAAGGTTGAGGTCGCCAACCGCCCAGTCCGCCTCGCCCAGGCAAAGGCCCTGTCGGCCGTCACCCTGGTGGGTGATGTCGCCGAAACCGCCCGCCTTCAGGATGTCGCGCTGGGGACAACGCCAATCACTGTGATCCCCGAGCCGGCAACGGTTCCCTACTCCCCTGCCGTTGTGCGCAGCCTTGCGGTCGCGGCCCTGGCCGCCCTTGGCGAGGGTGGAGATGCCAATGTCGACACCATCATGGCCATCATGGCCGACCAGAACGTCGGCTACTGCCTGAACATGTCCAAGCTGAACACCTATCAGTGCCTGGCGGTCTCAAAGCCCCACTACGAGGACATCTTCTGCCTTGGCCAGCATGTCATGATGGACACCGCCAAGTGCGTCATCAAGGCTTCGGGCATGCCGGAACCCTATGAAGTCCGCTTCATTCCCACCGTCCGTGTGGCCGAGGCCGAGACCCCTTCCAAGGGGTCCGGAAAGTCCGGCGGCAAGGCCACCAGCAAGAAGCGTTAAATTGCATGGCTCCCGACCGTTGCCACGGCCGGGAGTTTTGTGTATCTACGCCCACCTTTCGGCCCTAGCGGGTCGTCCGTCGCCGCGCGGGAATACGCGCGGCGGCTTCGTTTCTGAGGCATGGTCATGGCCGATATCATTCTGAACGTTGAAGTCCGCGAACGCACCGGGACCGGTGGCGCACGTGTCACCCGTCGCGCCGGAATGGTGCCCGGGGTTCTCTATGGCGGTAACAAGGCCCCCGTGCCGATCGCCGTGAAGTCCAACGAGTTCCGCAAGGCGCTCTATACGGGCAAGCTGCTGGGTCACCTGGTGACCCTGAAGTACGGCGACGAAACCCAGCCGGTCATCGCCAAGTCGATCGACATGCACCCGGTTTCTGACGAGCCCTGGCACTTCGACCTCTATCGGGTCGACGAGCATGGCACGATCAAGATCTCGGTCGCGGTTCACTTCAAAAACCACGAAGCCTCGCCCGGCCTGAAAAAGGGTGGCACCTTGAATGTCGTGCGTCACGACATCGAGCTGAACTGCCCGGCCGACCACATTCCGGAAGATCTGGTCTTTGACCTGACCGGCCTGGAAATCGGCGAAACCATCCGCGTCTCGGCCTTCGCCCTGCCCGCCGGCGTCACTGCCGCAACGGGCGGCGATGTCGTCGTGGCCACGGTTGCCGGTTCGTCTGCCTCGGCCTCGGCCGAAGCCGCCGCGGGCGCCTGATCCTTCAGTTTCCCTTTTCGAGGGGGACGACATGTTGATTATCGCGGGCCAGGGCAATCCTGGCCCTCGTTATTCCGGCAACCGTCACAATGTCGGCTTCATGGCCGTGGACGAGATTGCGCGGCGCTGGTCCTTCGGACCCGAACGCTCCAAATTCCAGAGCCTGATGCGCGAGGGCGAGATCCCGACACCGGCTGGCCCGGTCCGCGCGATCCTGCTCAAGCCCCAGACCTTCTACAATGAGTCCGGTCGGGCGGCGGGCGAGGCCCTGAAGTTCTTCAAGCTGACCCCGGCCGACCTCGTCGTTTTCTATGACGAGATCGACCTGGCCCCCGGTCGATTCCGCATGAAGACCGGTGGCGGGGCGGCGGGAAACAACGGTGTTCGCTCCATGACCGCCCATCTCGGCCCCGACTTTCGCCGGGCGCGCCTGGGGGTGGGTCATCCCGGCCACAAGGACCGGGTCATGGGTCACGTCCTGTCGGACTTCCACAAGGTCGATCAGGCCTGGCTGAAGGACCTGCTGGGAGCCTGTGCCGACGCCGCTCCCTTCCTGGCCGCTGGCGAGGACGAGAAATACCAGGCCGAGGTCATGCGCCTGGCCCCGTCCGAAAAGCTGGACCCCCGCAAGGCCGCCCGTGGGGAGGACTGAGGCATGACGATGCTGCTGCTCGCCATTCTGCTCGGGGCGGTGTCTGTGGCCCTGTGCGTGCATGCGATCCGCAGTGGCCGCGACTTCTTCTGGTGCACCATCATCCTGCTGTTCCAGCCCCTTGGCCCCATCATCTATATCGTCGGCATCCTGATCCCTGACCTGCTGAAGGGGCCCAAGGTTCAGCAATGGCGATCCCGATCGAAGGAGCGCCTGGACCCCCAGAAGGACTATCGCGAGGCCAGGGCCGCCAGCGAACTGACCCCCACGGCCGGCAACCTGTCGCGTCTGGCCGAACAGGCCAGCCTGCTGGGTCGTCATGATGAGGCCGAGGCCGCCTATGGTCAGGCCGCCCAGGGCATTCACGCCGATGACCCGGTCCTGTTGCTGGGCAGGGCCGTCGCCCTGATCGAGCTGAGCCGTCCCGCAGAGGCCCTGGCCCTGCTGGAACGCCTGGGAGAGAATGAGGACAAGGGTCGCACACCAGCCGCCGCCCTGGCCTTGGGCCGGGCCCACGAAGCTCTAGGTCATGTCGATACGGCAGACACCGCATATCAGTGGGCGGCCATTCACATGCCAGGGCTTGAGGCCCTGGGCCGCTATGTGGCTTTCATGGCCAGGCAGGGGCGCACCGACGAAGCCCAGGAAGCCTTGGCCGACATGGACCAGAGGATCGCCGGCACTAACGCTCACTTCCGAAAGGAAGCCCAGGCCTGGCGGGACCTGGCTGCCGCAGCCCTGAGGGCCTGAAAGCCCTGTTGGGCCAGATCGCCAGACGTGCTAGGTCGCGCCCCATAAACGCCCACCTTCAATATTGGCACCGTCCCTGTCTCAAGGTCAGGTCGATCGGCGTGCCAGGAAACTGATTGCTCCATGGCCCTGAAAGTCGCGATCGTCGGACTGCCCAATGTCGGCAAGTCCACCCTGTTCAATGCCCTCACCCAGACGGCAGCGGCACAGGCCGCCAACTATCCCTTCTGCACCATCGAGCCCAATACCGGGGACGTGGCCGTGCCGGAGCTGCGCCTGCCCCCCCTGGCCAAGGTGGCGGGGTCCAAGGAAATCATTCCGGCCCGGATCAATTTCGTCGACATCGCCGGCCTTGTGCGCGGTGCCTCCAAGGGCGAGGGCCTGGGCAACCAGTTCCTGGCCAATATCCGCGACTGTGACGCCGTGGCCTTTGTCGCCCGCTGCTTCGAGGACGATGACATCACCCATGTCGAGGGCCGGGTGGACCCGATCTCCGACCTGGAGATCATCGAGACCGAACTGATGCTGGCCGATCTGGAAAGCCTGGAAAAGCGCATCACCAATCTGGATAAGCGCGCCAAGACCGGGGACAAGGAGGCCGCCTCCACCCTGCGTCTGGTGAACCTCGCCCTGGAGCAGCTGAACAATGGCCGACCTGCCCGGGCCGCCACCATCAGCGAGGACGACGAGAAGGCCTGGCGGATGCTCCAGCTCCTGACCTCAAAGCCCGCCCTCTATGTCTGCAATGTCGAGGAAGGCTCTGCCGACAAGGGCAACAGCCACTCCGACCGGGTGGCCGATCGGGCATCCCGTGACGGGGCCAAGGCCGTGGTCATTTCCGCCCAGATCGAGAGCGAGATCGCCCTGCTGGACGAGACCGAGCGCGGCGAGTTCCTTGAGACCCTGGGTCTCGAGGAGCCTGGCCTCAACCGTCTGATCCGCGAGGCCTACAAGCTGCTGGGTCTTCAGACCTATTTCACCGTCGGTCCGAAGGAAGCCCGGGCCTGGACCATCCCCGTCGGGGCCACAGCGCCCCAGGCGGCCGGTGTGATCCATACCGACTTCGAGAAGGGCTTCATCCGGGCGGAAACCATCGCCTATGACGATTATATCCGTTTGAACGGCGAGTCCGGGGCGCGGGAAGCCGGCAAGATGCGGGCCGAGGGCAAGGAATATGTCGTTCACGACGGCGACGTCATGAACTTCCGCTTCAACGTCTGATCCGTGCCCCGTCTGGCCGATCTCGCCCTGCCCGATCCGATTGAAGAGGGCACGGGTCTGTGGGGCCACTGGGCGGCGGAAAATGTCCGTCGCGGGGGTCTGGTCCTGCTTGGGTCAGAAGAGGCTGCAGAGGGCTTTGCCCAGGCCGGCTATGAGGTCTGGCAGCTTGCCGTGCCCGACGGCTCATCGGGCCTTGAGCGGGCCAGTGCGGTCCTCTCCGCTGTGCTTTCGGGTCTTGAGGGCCCGCTGTTCCTCGTAGGCCATGGCGCGGCAGGAGCCTGGGTCTGGGCCCTGGCCAGAGCCGGATCGGGGCTGACAGCAGCAGCCGTCTTTGGTTCCTTCCTGCCGGACACTGACCCGCCGGACCTGCCCATCGTGCTTCACCTGGATGACACGGGCCTGGACGCCGAGATTGAAGCCCTGCAGACCCGCCTGCCTGACCTGAGGGTCCACCGCCTGTCTGCAGGTGCTGACCTCGCCCGCCTGCGCACCCTTGCGGTCTTCTCCCGGGCCACTGGACGGGGTGAAGGGGCCTAGTCCTCGCGGATCCGCGGCCAGGTCAGGGGATCGCGCTGCAGGACCCGCACCAACCAGACCTGGGCCAGCAGGATGCCGATCCCGGCCCCGAAGGCGGAAAAGACACCGGTGGGATAGCGGCCACCGCGCCCCGCCTCATCAATCTGCCAGTACAGGAAGGCAGCGGCGGTCAATAACAGGCCGACCCCGGTGAGGACCGAGGGCGGGGACTGGCCGAACCCGGCGTGAAAGCTGCCCCAGACATACCGGGCCAGTCGCTTGCGCAGGGGAAGGATCACCAGGGGCAGGCTGAAACTCACCAGGGCAAAGAGGCTGGGCCAGACCAGCAATCGCTCTCGGAACAGCAGCCCACCCCCCGGCAGAACGAGATAGCCCTGAACTAGGGCCGCGCCATAGATCAGGACCGAGGCCAGGGCCGCCACATCCTGCATCCGGCGAAAATCGAGCCAGGCCTTGCGATAGACCATCCCTAGTGTCCGCCAAAAGTCATCAGACTGGTCACCGCTATGCCCGCTGCTTCCAGACGCTCGGCACCCCCCAGGTCCGGCAGGTCGACGACGAAACTGGCACCCACGATCTCGGCCTTTGCGCGTCGCAAAAGGTCCAGACCGGCCAGGGCGGTGCCCCCTGTGGCGATCAGATCGTCCACCAGCAGGACGCGCTCGCCGGGCTCAACGGCATCCATGTGCATCTCGATGACATCGGTGCCATATTCCAGGGCGTATTCCGCCTGGGTCGTCTTGTAGGGAAGCTTGCCCTTTTTCCTCAGAGGCACAAATCCGGCGGACAGCTGATGGGCGATCACCGCCCCCAGGATGAAGCCACGGGCCTCGATCCCCGCCACCTTGTCGATCTTCCGGTCGATCAGGGGGGCCACCATCTCATCCACCGCCTGACGGAAGGCCTCACCATGACCCAGCAGGGTGGTGATGTCCCGGAACATGATTCCCGGCTTGGGATAGTCGGGGATGGTGCGAATATAGGCTTTCAGGTCCATGCTTGATTATCGCCGAGGCCGTCCACCTTGGCTATGGCCCGACCTGGCCGGAGGCCCAACTTGAGGCGCATTGCCCTCGCCCTCGTCATCCTGCTCTTCCCCCTGATCGCCAGGGCCGGGACCGTGCCCTGCTGGTTCGAGGCCGGCTCTGTGGTAGTGCCTGCAAATCTCGGGGGAATAGCCGGGGATTTCATCCTGGATACCGCCACCGAAGGCCTGCAGCTTCACGAGACCCGGGCCCAGGGCGAAGGCTTGCCGCCAAGCTTCGAGGCCGATCTGAGACTGGCAGGGCGCACCTATCCCCTCAGAGCGGTGACTGTGGTGGACCTGGATGCACGAACCCATGCCTTTCCGACTCCCATCGCCGGTGTCATCGGGGCCGGGGTGCTTGGCGAAGACGTGCTCGACCTGTCCTTCGTCCCCTGCCGGCTCGCGCTGTTTTCGCCGGGCAGCGCGCCCAGGCGACGGGCTGTCGAGACCTTCAGACTGGGATCGACGGGATCAAGACCCCTGATCAAGGCGACGGTGACCGACGGGACCCGGATCCGTCAGGGCAGGTTCCTTCTGGCCACGAGCAGCGACGCGGCCCTCAGGCTTTCTGCCGAGGCCGTCAGCTTGCCGGACCAGACCGACATGGCCCCTCTCCTGCCCTATGGCCCGGCACGACGCACCCTTCGCGCTCTGTCCGTCGCGGGTCTCCTTGCGGAGAACCTGCCTACCGGCCTGACCCCGGCGCAGGAGGGTCAATTGGGCGAGATCGGGCCACAGGTCTTTTCCGGCTGGATCCTGAGGATCCAGTCAGGCCGCCTCAGCCTGAGACGGGACTGGGATCACTGAGGGGCCCAGATCCTCAGGAAGTCCGGCAGGGCGGGCAGGACGTCCACCGCTGCATGCAGCAGGACACAAAGCAGGAGGCTGCGGGTTCGGCTCCAGATGGTTCCAAAAAGAATGGCCAGGGGCGAGAGGGTGGCGATGGTGAAGGCAATCACCTGCCAGGGGTCGGTGGAATAGCCATCAACGCCGGGATCGCCACGGAAATAGAGACCCGGGAAATGGGCCAGGGCGAACAGGACGGCCCCAATCAGCAGGGCCCCCCACTCGCTCTTGAGCAGGGCGGCCAGCCTTGTTTGCAGGACGGCCCGGAACAGAAACTCCTCCGTCAATCCCGCTTCCAGGGCCATCCAGACAAAGGCCATGGGTGCCGCCCAGGCCAGGGTGGAAAACTTGGGCTTCAGGTCCTGGATCTGATGGACAGAGGGGCTGACCACAGCCAGCAGTCCGATCAGGGCGATCCCGAGAACACTCAGGGTCAGCCAGAACCCGCGTCGGTCCAGATGGGTCTCCAGCAGAGGTTCCAGGTGCGCGCCCAGGGCCACAAGCAGGATGGCGGGCAGGACCACATGGGCAATGAGCTTGACCACGAGAATGGCCACTTCCTGGCCCTGTCCAGGGGGCATGGCGGCCTGGAGGGCCTGCATGGCCCAACCGAGGAAACCGAAGGCATAGACCACAAGGAAGGCCAGGATGGCCCCGGTCTCCAATGCCGGACGTTTCACGATTACCGGTGGGGGGTTTGACCAATGGGTCAAGACCAGGGTCAGGAGCGACAGGCCGAGACCGAACACCCCAAGGGAGACCAGGGGAAAGGTCCAGTCCGCCCCGGTCTGGCGCAGGTACACGACAGCACCGCCCCAGGTGAACAGATAGAGGGTCAGATAGCCAAAGGGGCCGAGGCGCTTGTCCGAACTGTCCATTGGCCTCCCCCCGGGGTCCACGACCTAGCTGTCTGACAGAGGGCGGGGCAACTTAAAGATCCTTCACCCCTGAAAAGAAAAAGGCCCCGGTATGCCCGGGGCCTCAAACTTCATCAGTCCGACAGATCTAGTGGGCGACGTTGCGCCAGATCCGGCGATAGCTCGCATAGAGCAGGCCGGAGAAGATCAGCAGATAGATCATGGCCGCCAGACCAAACTGCTTGCGGGCTGTGGCCGTGGGCTCGGACGCCCAGGTCAGGAAGGCAGCAACGTCCTTGGCCTGGTTTTCGACCGTGGACGGGGTGCCATCATCATAGGTCACCTTGTCGGCTGCCAGGGGCGGGGCCATGGCGATCAGGCCACCGGCCGGCACATGGGCCGGATCACCGGACCAGGCAGAGGTGAGATCACCCGGGAACCAGGGATTATAGTACTGGTTGGCACTGATCTTCAGACCCGCCGGCGGCTCCTTGAAGCCGGTCAGCAGGGAATAGATGTAGTGCGCCCCGTGGTGACGGGCCTTGGAAATCACCGACAGATCCGGCGGCAGAGCCCCACCATTCGACGCCCGGGCCGCAGCCTCGTTCGGGAAGGGGTTAGGGAAGCGGTCAGCCGGGGTGCCAGGACGCTGAACCACATCGCCCGTTTCGGAGTCGATGTCGTTGATCTGGTAGTCCTTGGCGATCGACTTCACGAACGGGTTGTCGTTCGGGTTCTTGACCTCGGGATCATAGAACGGGCCGCCCTTTTCCCCAAGATTGCGGAACGAGAGCAGGTTCATCGAGTGGCAGGACGAGCAGACCTCCCGATAGATCTTGTAGCCCCGCTGAAGCTGAGCCTGATCGAAGGTCCCCAGGGGACCATCGAAGGAGAACTCGGCTTCCCGAACCGGTGCAGCACCGGCATTTGCCAGGGCGGCGGGAGCGGCGAGGACGGTCAGCCCGAACGCCGCGAGCGCGATACCTTTACGCAGCATCTTGAGCTCAACCCTTCTTTTCAGGCGCAGCCGTGGCCCCGGCCGGCGTTGAGGCCGGATGAGACAGCACAGGCTCGGAGATCGATTCAGGCTGCGGAAGCGGGGTCTCGGTGAGGCCCAGGATCGGCAGCAGGATCAGGAAATACGAGAAGTAATAGAGGGTGGCGATCCGCGACAGCCACACGAAGCTGTTGAGGTCAGCATCGATGAGCTTGAAGGTCGAAAGACCCGGGATCACGTGGTTGTCCGGAAGCTGGCCGCCGCAATAGCCGAGCACCAGGCAGGCCAGGACGAAGATCAGGAAGTAGAGCTTCGCGGTCGGCCGATAGCGCATGGAGCGCACCTTGGAGGTGTCCAGCCAGGGCAGGACGAACAGGGTGGCGATGGCACCGAACATGAGCAGGACGCCCATGAGCTTGTCCGGAACGGCCCGCAGGATCGCGTAGAAGGGCAGGAAATACCACTCCGGCACGATGTGGGCGGGCGTCACCAGAGGGTTGGCCGGAATGTAGTTATCGGCGTGGCCCAGGGCGTTCGGGTTGAAGAAGACGAAGGTGGCGAAGAGGATCAGGAAGACCGAAATCGCGAACCCGTCCTTGACCGTATAGTACGGGTGGAAGGGGACGGTATCTTCCTTGGACTTCACATTGACGCCGGTGGGGTTGTTGTTCCCCGGCACGTGCAGGGCCCAGATGTGCAGGCCAACGACGCCGGCGATCATGAAGGGCAGCAGATAGTGCAAGGAGAAGAAGCGGTTCAGGGTGGGGTTATCCACCGCGAAACCGCCCCACAGCCAGGTCGTCAGGCTCTCGCCGACGATGGGCAGGGCACCGAACAGATTGGTGATCACCACCGCGCCGTGGAAGCTCATCTGGCCCCAGGGCAGGACATAGCCCATGAAGGCGGTGGCCATCATCAGCAGATAGATCACGCAGCCCAGGATCCAGAGGACTTCGCGGGGGGCCTTGTAGGACCCGTAATAGAGGCCGCGGAACATGTGGATATAGACGGCGATGAAGAACATCGAAGCGCCGTTGGCGTGCATGTAGCGGATCAACCAGCCATAGTTGACGTCGCGCATGATGCCTTCGACCGAGGCGAAGGCGTAGTCCACGTGGGGCACATAGTGCATCGCCAGGACGATGCCCGTGACCAGCTGGATGCCCAGGCAGACAGCCAGGATGCCGCCGAAGGTGTACCAGTAGTTCAGGTTCTTCGGGGTCGGGAAATCGACGACGCTGTCATAGGCCAGCCGCACGATGGGCAGGCGCACGTCCAGCCACTTCTCGAAGCCGGTCTTGGGTTCGTAGTTTGAATGTCCACTCATCGTGATCAGCCCACCTTGACCTTGGTGTCCGAGAGGAAGGTGTATTCCGGCACCGCCAGGTTCTTCGGTGCAGGGCCCTTACGAATACGGCCGGAGGTGTCGTAGTGCGATCCGTGGCACGGGCAGAACCAGCCACCATAGTCACCGCCGCCGAAGGTCGGCACGCAGCCCAGATGGGTGCAGGTACCCACCAGGACCAGCCACTCGGCCTTGCCGGGCTTGTGACGTTCCTCGTCGGCCTGCGGGTCGCGCAGTTCGGCGGTGTCGCCCTTGATCGCCTCGGCGATCTCCTTGCCAGTACGGCTACGGATGAACAGGGGCTTGCCGCGCCACTTGATGGTGACCTGCTGGCCCGGCTCGACCTTGCTCAGGTCGAACTCGACCGAGGCAAGGGCCAGGGTGTCGCCGGACGGGTTCATCTGGTCGATGAAGGGCCATGCCAGCGAGCCCACGGCTCCGGCTGCCGCAACCGTGGCGGCAATGTGAATGAAATCGCGCCGGTTCGGGTCTTCGCCCGCGGCGTGTGTATCGGGTTTTGCGCCCACGACGGTGTCGGCCACCTAAAGCTACCCTTCGTCTGGGGCCGCCATGCGGCCCATCTACGACCCTGGCCAGAGGGGTCTGGCACCGGTCCTTAGAAACTCGCTATGGGAGAAGGCCTTGTTGCCGGAAAATGCAAGCCCCATTTGAGGATTGTACCCCGGCGATTCGGCCTTATCCCTAACCAAGCCCCGTGGCTGGATCGCTTAGAATGCTGTTGGCCCTATTTCAACCCGACATTCCGCAAAACCTTGGTGCGGCCCTTCGTCTGGGGGCCTGCCTTGGGGTGGAGGTCCATGTCATCGAGCCCTGCGGCTTCCCTCTCTCCGACAAGTCCATACGCCGCGCCGCCATGGACTATGGCGATCCGGCAACGGTCGTAAGGCATCCGGGCTGGAGCGAGTTTGCCGCCTTGGGCCTTGGAAGAATTGTGCTTTTCACGACAAAGGGGGCAACGCCCCTTCATGACTTCCAGTTCCGGCCGGACGACGTCCTGCTGTTTGGCCGGGAAAGTCTGGGTGTGCCGGACGAGGTGCACGAGGGTGCCGGGGCCCGGGTGATCATTCCCCTGACCCCGGGACGAAGATCTTTCAATGTCACGGTTTCTGCGGCCATCGGTCTGTCGGAGGCGTTGCGCCAGACAAACCTTTTTCCTAAGCCCGTCTCATCATGACTGACGCCGCCACCCTGGAATCCTGGAATCTCCGCGCCCGCAGCTGGTTTGACAGCCTGCGCGACCGGATCGTCGCCGAATTCGAACGGATGGAGGATGAGGCCCCGGCCGACCTCTATCCCGGAGAACCGGGTCGTTTCGAACTGAAACCCTGGGTCCGGCCGGCCGGCGGCGGCGGCGTCATGGGCTTCATGCGCGGCGGCCGCTTCTTCGAAAAGTGCGGCGTCCATATCTCCCTGGTTCACGGGACCTTCACCCCGGAAATGGCCGCCACCATGCCCGGGGCCGACAAGGATCCGCGCTTTACCGCCACGGGCATCAGCCTGATCGCGCACATGCACAATCCCCATGTGCCTGCGGTCCACATGAACACCCGGTTTCTTGCCACGACCCAGAGCTGGTTCGGCGGCGGGGCGGACCTGACCCCGACCCTTGACGCCCAGCGCAGCCAGGACGCCCCGGACGCCGTGACCTTCCACGCGGCCCTGCAGGGGGCCTGCGACAGGCACGACCCGACCTGGCATCCGAAATACAAGGCCCGGTGCGACGAGTATTTCTTCCTGCCTCACCGCAACGAGCCCCGGGGTATCGGCGGAATCTTCTATGACCACCACAATTCCGGCGACTGGGAGCGGGACTTCCAGTTCACCCAGGATGTCGGGGCGGCCTTCCTGGACGTCTATCCCCGCATCGCCCGGGGCCGGATGCACACCCCCTGGACCGAAGCCGACAAGACCGAGCAGTTGGTCCGCCGCGGGCGCTATGTGGAATTCAACCTGCTCTATGACCGCGGGACCATGTTCGGCCTGAAGACCGGCGGCAATATCGAGAGCATCCTGTCCTCCATGCCCCCTATGGTCAGCTGGCCCTGAGATCGCCCCTGGGCCGCTCCAGGAACCGGATCATCCAATCCCCCACGGCCAGTCGATCATTGGGCTTCTTGAGGCTCTCAAGGGCCCTGTCGGCCTGCTCGTCGGTGTATCGACTGCCGCGCCGCGTCTCGATCAGGGCGCTGGCATAGTCCGGGCTGAATTCCGGATGCAGCTGCAGCGAGATGGAGGGGTGATCCTCATAGGCCAGCATGCCGAAGGGGCAGAAGTCGTTGCCCGCCAGGACCCGGCTGCCTGGAGGCTGGACCACCACCTGATCCTGATGGGACCCTGCGACTGAAAAGCCACTGACCGGATCGATCCAGGGCGTCGGGGTGGCGAGGCCATAGGTCTGCAGGCCCACACCCCAGCCCTTGGGCGACTTGATGACCTGCCCGCCGAAGGCCTCGGCCATGATCTGGTGGCCGAAACAGACCCCGATCATGGGGGCTGCACCCCGGGCATCCCGAAGGAACTGTTTCAGGGGCTCGATCCAGGCATGGGGTTCATAGACCCCGGCCGAGGAGCCGGTGATGAGCCAGGCATCACAGTCCGTCGGGCTGGCGGGCAGGTCACCGCAGTCGACGCCATAGGTGCGATAGGCGAAGCGCTCTGGCCCCAGGAGCTCGCGGAACATGGCCGGATAGTCCCCATAGATGGCCTTCGGCCCATCCGGCGGGGTCCCGGTCTCTAGAATACCCAGGGATTTCAAAGCTCATCTCCGCGAACTAGGGCCTCCAGCCGCGTCAGAACCTCGGTCCGGACGGGGCGGAAATCCTCGGCAATCCACCAGGTCTCCACCTCCCGGAGCAGACGCCCGACCTCCGGGCCCCGGGGGACGCCAGAGCCCATGACATCGGCACCGGTGAGTGGCAGGACGGGGGCGGTCCAGTCGTGACCGAGGGCCAGGAGGTCAGTCCAGTCGCCCTGCCCCGAGGCCTGGGCCAGCTTGACCCGGTCGCAGAAGGGGCCATTGCCGATCCGGTAGATCACTCTGCGGGCCTCATCTGGAGCCATCGTCGCTGCCACGGCCGGATCCGGGTCCACGGCGGTGATCAGCCGGCCTCGCATCTCGTTGGAGAGGCGCAGGTCTTCGATGGCCGCCGCCATGGCATCTGGAATGCGGGGCAGAAGGCATGCCAGGCGCAGGACCGGGTCCGGCTCGAGCTCTACCATCCGGCCAAACAGAACGAGGTCGCCGCCCGGCGCCAGAAGGCGAGCGAGCACACCGCAATCGGCCATCAGTCCCACCGCCAGGCGCGGGTCCCTGGCACAGAGGAGCTTCAGAAGCTCCTTGGTGGTCCGTTCGGCAGGCAGGGTCGTGACCAGTTCGGCCAGGTCGCGGCAGGCTTCAAGGGCAGGCGGATCCACCTCTTCGCGCCCATACCAGGCCTGGAAGCGGAAAAACCGCATGATCCTCAAGGCATCCTCACGAATCCGCTCAGCGGGGTCTCCCACGAAGATGATCCGCCCCGCCAGGGCATCGGCACGCCCCCGGCCTGTAGGGTCATGCAGGGTGCCATCGCGACCGGCATAAAGGGTGTTGAGGGTGAAATCCCGTCTCCGGGCGTCCAGGTCCCAATCCTCGGTAAAGGCCACGACTGCCCGTCGCCCGTCGGTGGAGACGTCCCGGCGAAGGGTGGTGATCTCGAAGGGACGACTGTTGAGCACAGCCGTCACGGTCCCGTGCTCGATCCCCGTCGGAATGGCGCGGCCTCCTGCGGCCTCGACCGCACGGCTGACCCGGTCCGGGGTCAGGCGTGTGGCGATGTCGAGATCGTCAACCCCCTGACCCAGCAGGGTGTTGCGCACACATCCTCCCACAAACCGCGCGCAGTCGGCTCCGCCTTCGGCGTCCAGGGCATCAAACAGGCGCGTCACCTCAGGGGTGAGCATCCAGGGCTGGAGGCCAAGGCTGCCGGTCATGGATGGGCTGGGGTCCGGTCTTCGAAGTGTCCGGGGGCGATGGCACCGCCCTCGGTGACCTCGGCAGGCACATAGGCCTGCCGGCCGTGGCTGGGATGCCAGACACCCAGGGCCATAACCGAAACGCCGAGCAGAATGGCCCCGGCCGCAAACAGCCAGGCCCACGGGGTGGAGCCCATGTCCCGCCCTGTCCTCTGAGCGATGAAACGCCAGACAAACCAGATCACGAAGGGAACCAGAAACAGCAGAAAGCGGGTGCGCAACATCAGATCTGGTCCTCGCCAAACAGGCGGTCATAGAGGATCCGCAACATGCCCGCCGTGGCCCCCCAGATGAACCGGTCGTCGTGGGTCATGGCATAGAAGCGCCTCATGTCCCCTGCCGGGGTCTCCCGTTCGTGCACCTCATGATTGGCCGGGTCCATCAGGAACCTGAAGGGGGTCTCGAAGATATCGGCCACCTCGTCCGGATTGGGTTCCAGGGCGAACCCCGGACGGATGAACCCCACCACCGGTGTGATCAGATAGCCCGTCCCGGTCTGGTAAGGGGTCGACAGTCCGGCAAGATCAACAAAGTCCGGGTGCAGACCCACCTCTTCATGGGCCTCCCGCAGGGCCGTGGCCCAGGGGGTCTCCCCCGGATCGCGCCGACCGCCAGGCAGGGCGATCTGCCCTGTATGACGACGCAGGGTATCGGCACGCCGCGTGAGCAGGACGGTCACCCCGTGTTCACGCTCGATGAGCCCGACCAGCACTGCCGCTGGGGTCAGGTCCTGGGGACGGGCACTGGGGACGCCATAGTCGGTGGAGGGCGGCGTGGTGTGAGGTTCGGCAATGGGATCCAGCCTGGAGGTGATCCAGGGCCTCAGGGCCGCCGGGGCAAAGGCCGGGCTCACCCGACAGGGGTCCCGGCCGGGCCAATGGGAAACCAGGCCCCGTCGGAGGCGACTTCGAAGCGGGGACCCTCGGGGGTGTCCCGCTCCACTGACAGCTCCACCAGCTCGTAGAAGACCGGCCGGGAGATCAGGGCCTCAAGACCCCGTCGGACATGGATATAGGGACGCGGCTCTCCCGTGGCCGGGTCCGCCTCCACGCGGATCTGGTGCTCAGGACCGGCGACCACCTCGTCTCCGACATTGGTCTGAAAGGTCAGCCGGCCATCGGCGGCATCGACGCGGGTGGCGATGAAGGGGGCGTCCTCTACCGTGATCCGCATTTTTTCCACCGGGGTGACCAGGTGGAAGCCGTCAGGGTCCTTGCGAAGGACCGTGGAAAACAGCCGTACCAGAGCCTCGCGGCCGATGGGGCTGCCCTCATGGAACCACAGGCCATCCTTGCGGATGACGATATCGATATCGCCGCAATGGGTGGGGTTCCACAGATGCACAGGCGGCAGGCCCCGGCCCGGAGCCTGGGCCTTAGCAGCCGCCATCACGCCTTCAAGTCCGGATCGGGTCTCAGTCATGGCCCAAGGTTAGGCCCGCCAGCCCCGCGCCTCAACCTCGCAAGGTGTCAAATCGCCTGAACTAGCCCGATCAGGGGGCTTTGTGCGCCCCGGCTCAGAACACGGCGCTGGTCCACAGGACCGGGCAGGACAACGCCACGGGTCTGGGCAGAGCTGAAGCCCAGCCGGCTGAAATAGGGTTCGTCCCCCACCAGCAGCACTACTGGATGGCCAGAGGCGGCAGCCGCCTCACAGGCCCGGGCGACGAGCAGGCCACCGGTGCCGAACTTTCGGGCATCAGCCATGACCGCCAGGGGGCCCAGGAAGATGGCGGGCTGGTCGCCGATTCGAATCTCGTACTGACGCACCACCCCCACAAGTCGCCCCTCCACAAAGGCGCAGTAGGACAGGTCGGGGCGGAAGCTGGCAATTTCCCGGACCCGTTCGGAGACCTTGGTGAAACGGCCCGGGCCAAAGGCATGGTCGAGCAGGGCCTCGATCTTGAGGTCGAGATCAGGGGTCTCGGCGACCAGGGTCACTCCGGACGGGCTAGGCGAGGCTTGGGACATTGAAAACTCGGGGCAATGGCGATGCGAACCCGGCGGGCCACAAAGGGCCATGCCGGAAGTTTCAGGCGGAGCGAGACAGGGTCCCGTATCGTCGCTGACGTCGCATCGGCCCCTCCAGCCCCGGAAGAGGGCCACCACTGGTCGAGACCGCGGCGGATAAGGCCTGGCGTCCGGCGCGTCAATCGCGCGTTGCGATCCCGGCCCGCTCGGGCCAAGGTCCGGCCGATGAGCGACACGGCCCCCGACCCCACACCGCCCGAGAACACTGTCCGCGCCCTGCTTGCAGAGCGGGACTATGTGAAATTCTGGGCCACGCGGGTCATGGCCACCCTGGGCGTCCAGATCCAGAGCGTGGCCCTGGGCTGGCAAATCTACTCCCTGGCGCGGGAGACCATGAGTGTCGCCCAGTCCGCCTTCTATGTCGGCATGGTGGGCCTTGCCGCCTTCATCCCGGTCTTTCTTCTGGCCCTGCCCGCCGGCGAGGTCGCCGACCGCTATGAGCGCAAACGCATCCTGATCTTCTGCTATCTCGGGGAGATCGCGACGGCAGTGATCCTGGCCGCAGCCGCCATCTTCGACTTCACCTCAATTCCCCTGCTCCTCGCCCTGTCTGCCGCCTTCGGGGCCAGCAGGGCCTTTATGGGCCCTGCCTCCACCGCCATGGGTCCCATGCTGGTGCCGAGGCCTCTCCTGCCCCGGGCGATAGCCTGGAATTCCCTGGCCTGGCAGGGCGGCTCCATCATCGGCCCGGCCCTGGGGGGTATCCTGGTGGCCATTTCTGCGAGCGTTTCCTACTGCGTCACTGTGGGTCTCTATCTGGCCGCGCTCGCCTGCGTCCTGCTGATCCGCCGATCGACCCAACCCGATGTCCAGCCCGGCTCCCGCTGGGAGCTGATGAAAGAGGGTCTGGCCTATACCTGGTCCAACAAGATCGTCTTCGGGGCCATTTCCCTGGACCTCTTCGCCGTCCTGCTGGGCGGGGCCACCGCCCTGCTGCCGGTCTTTGCCAGGGACATCCTGCATGTCGGCCCCTCAGGCTTTGGCCTGCTGAGGGCCGGGCCGGCCATAGGCGCGACCCTGGTGGCCATGGCCCTGGCCGCCATTCCCATCCGGCGTCACGCCGGCCTGATCATGTTTGGGGGCGTTGCCCTGTTCGGCCTGGCCACCATCGTGTTTGGCCTGTCCAAGTGGCTGCCCCTGTCCATCCTGGCCCTGGCGACCCTGGGGGGTGCGGACATGTTGAGTGTCTATGTCCGCCAGACCCTGGTCCAGATCGTCACCCCCGACCAGATGCGTGGCCGGGTGGCAGCGGTCTCATCCCTGTTCATAGGGGCGTCAAACGAGCTGGGGGAATTCGAGAGCGGGGTCGTGGCCCGGTTCATGGGGCCGGTGGGGGCTGCGATCTTTGGCGGTGCTGGTGCGTTGATCGTGACCGGGCTTTGGGCCAAGCTGTTTCCCGCCTTGCGCAAGGCAGACCGGCTCGAATAACAGAACACGACATATTTTTTAGGGAGATAGATTCATGGGTGCCCTTTCAGGCAAGGTTGTTCTCGTCACGGGTGGCGGCAATGGGATTGGTCGCGATTGCGCCCTCATCGCCGCTCAGGAAGGTGCAAAGGTCATCGTCAATGACCTGGGCGGCGGCCTGAAGGGTGAGGACGAAGGTTCCGCAGGTCCGGCTGAAGCCGTGGCCGCCGAGATCCGCGCCGCCGGCGGCGAAGCCGTTTCCAACTCCGACAGCGTCACCAGCTTCCGCGCCGTTCAGGGCATGGTCGAACAGGCCCGCGACACCTTCGGTGGCCTGCATGCCGTGATCAATCCGGCCGGGATCCTGCGGGACGTCATGTTCCACAAGATGAGCGAAGCCGAGTGGGACTCCGTCATCGACGTCCACATGCGCGGCTCCTTCAACGTCGCCCGCGCCACCATCGAGCTGTTCCGCGAACAGAACGATGGTGCCTACATGTTCTTCACCTCGACCTCGGGCCTGATCGGCAATGTCGGCCAGGCCAATTACGGCGCGGCCAAGATGGGCATTGCCGGCCTGTCGCGGATCATCGCCATGGAAGGCGCGCGCAACAATGTGCGTTCCAACTGCATCGCCCCCGTCGCCTGGACCCGCATGACCCAGTCCGTGCCGGTGAAGGACGAGGCCGCGGCCAAGCGTCGTGAAATGATGGCCCAGATGATCCGCGCCGATCAGCCGGCCCGTCTGTCGGTCGCCATGATCACCCCGGCGGCTGCCAATGTCTCCGGCCAGATCTTCGGCGCCTCGGGCGAGAACATCATTCTCTATTCGCAGCCCCGTCCGGTCGAGACCGTGACCAAGGAAAGCGGCTGGACCATCGAAACCATCCTGTCGGAAGCCATTCCGAAGATGGAAGAGAAGTTCACCCCCCTGGCTCGTCCGCCTCTCGCCAGTCAGGGCGCGGCTCCGGCCGCCGCTCCGGCCAGCTAGGCCTGACGCAAAGACCAGACTGCGGCGGCGGGTCTCACGGTCCGCCGCCGTTTTCGTATCTGGACCTCAGGTCCGCCCACTGGTCGCGGGTCATCTCCCAGTAGAGGGATCGCCGCGTGGTGCCGTCAGGCCTGTGGCTTTCCCTCTCACCCATCCGGGTAAAGCCCGCGCCATCGATGGCTGCCGCCGAGCGGACATTGTCCAGGGCCGCGGTCAGGCCGATCAGGCGGACCCCCAGGACATCGAACATCCAGCTGATGGAACTGGTCACCCCGACCCGGCCGCGCCCGGTATTCTGCCGATCCGCCCGGGCAGCGCCCGCCAGCTCCGCTGATGACCGATCCGGCCAGACAGAAAAGCGGGAATAGCCTGCGACCTGCCCGGCCTCATCCAGGGTCACGGCCAGGATACATTCCCCCTTCAGCTGCAGGGCCCGACTTTCGGCAACCCAGTTCCCGACCGACTCAAGGGTGAAGGGCCGCGGCAAGTCATAGATGGGGTCAGACACCCTGGGGTCGCTGAACAGGTCCAGCAGGGCCGCCACATGTTCGGGCCCGGCAATCACGCGGCCCGGTGCCTTTCGGACCGCCTCGCGGATGGCGGCCTCTTCCTCAGGGGTGGCGGTCAGGACGGTGAGGGGCGGCGAACTCACGGATCTAGTCTCCCCGCGCCAGACGCTGGAGGGGTTCTCCGGTCAGACGTCGGCGGATCCACTCCCCCATGGCTGAGGCCCCGAGGGAATCATAGAAGGCGATGGAGGGGGCATTCCAGTCCAGGACCGACCATTCCAGCCGCCCGAGCCCCTCGGCCTCGCAGCGCTGGGCCAGGGCCCGCAGCAGGGCCTTGCCGGCACCACCTCCCCGGACCTCAGGGTCAACGAACAGGTCCTCCAGCCAGATGCCGTGAGCGCCCTGGAAGGTGGAATAGGAATAGTACCAGATGGCCAGACCCACGGCCTGCCCATCGATCTCTGCCAGATCGCAGAACAGGCGGGGATTGGGGCCAAACAGGTGGCCGGCCAGGCTGACCTCCGTGGCCTCCACCTCGTGGCTCAGCCGTTCATAGTCCGCCAGACCCTGGACAAAGGTGAAGATCTGGGCGGCATCCTCTGGCCTGGCGGGACGAACGGTCAGGCTCATCCGATCACGACACCCGGGGGCGGAACACTGTCGGCGGGGACGAAGAAGTCCGGCATCAGCCGCGCGGTCGGATCGACCTTGTACTTGTCGAAGTCCCGCTCGCCCTGCTCATAGAGGAAGCTGTCATCGATCAGGAAGTTGCCGGAAAACTCCCGGGCCTTCTTCATAAAGATGGCCTGGGCGGCATCGGCCATGATGTCGGTGGTGCGGCACTGCTTCATGCCGTCTTCCCCGGCCAGGGCGAACTGGATGGCGGCGGTGGCGATGCCGGTCCGTGGCCACAGAGCATTGAAGGCAATGCCATCGGCCTTGAACTCGGCGGCCATGCCCAGGACACACATGCTCATCCCGAACTTGGCCATGGTGTAGGCCACATGGCCCTGGAACCACTGGGGCGACATGTCCAGGGGCGGCGACAGCATCAGGACGTGGGGATTGGTGCTGCGCTTCAGGTGCGGAATACAGGCCTTGGAGGTCAGATAGCTGCCCCGGGCATTGACCTGGTTCATCAGGTCATAGCGCTTCATGTCGGTGGCCAGGGTGCCGGTCAGCTGGATGGCCGAGGCATTGTTGACGCAGATATCAATGCCGCCGAACCGGGCGACAGTCTGCTCCACCGCGTCATAGACCGAAGCCTCGTCCCGGACATCGACGATCAGGGGCAAGGCCTTGCCCCCGGCCGCTTCGATGGCTTCAGCCGCCGAATAGATGGTGCCGGGCAGGTGCTTGTGGGGTTCCGAGGTCTTGGCCGCAACGGCGACATTGGCCCCGTCGCGGGCGGCCCTCAGGGCAATGGCCAGGCCGATACCCCGGCTGGCACCGGTGACGAAAAGGGTCTTTCCTTCGAGGCTCATAGCCGCACTCCTGTGGTTTCTTCTGAAATGGCCCAAAGGCGCTCGGCATCCTCAGGATCCAGGGCATGGGGCATGACCCCCTTGGCCGGATTGGCCTTGGTCCAGGGCAGGGCCTCGCTGCAGTCTTCGAGATAGAGACCGCCCTCGCCTTCCAGCTCCTCGCCGACCGCGGCCCAGACACTGGTGGAGGCCCCCTGTTCGGTGGTCTTGAAGCCTTCGACCACATTGCCCTCGGCATCCATCCAGCCCATGGCCACCATCTCTTCCCGGGGCAGGTAGCGCTGAAGCGGGGTCATGATCCCGCCGGGCATGACCGCATTGGCAGTGATCCCGTGATCCAGGAAGCGCTCGCTGAAGCCCACCGCAAAGAGGGCATTGGCCGTCTTGGACTGACCATAGGCCTCCCACTTGTCATAGGCCCGGGTGCGATAATGGATGTCGTCCCAGTTGATGCCCGAACGGCGGTGACCGATGGAGGACAGCTGGACCACCCGGGCCATGCGGTCTTCCTCGGCGGCATTCATCAGGGCCCGGGCCAGACCCATGGTCAGGACGAAATGGCCAAAATGGTTGGTGCCGATCTGGAGTTCAAGATCCTCGGCCGTGTGCAGCAATGGGGTCGCCATGACCCCGGCATTATTGATCAGGATGTCCAGGGGCTCGTCCCCCCAGGCATCCACAAAGGCCCCCACCGAGGACAGGCTGGCCAGGTCCAGGGTCCCAGCCACCACCCGATCGGCGCCGATGGACTGATTCAGCTCCTGGGCGGCGCGCTCGCCGGCCACCCGGTCGCGCACGGCGATCATGACATCGGCTCCGGCGGCGGCCAGGGCCCTGGCGGTCTCGATCCCGATGCCGCTGGCCCCGCCCGTGACAATCACATTGCGTCCCGACAGGTCATGATCCCCCGCCACAATCCGGGCGGGGGTAAAGGCACCAAAGCGCGATCGGAGGGTCATGACTCAGGACACCTTGCTGAAGTCAGGGACGCGCTTTTCGGAAAAGGCCGCGAAGGCTTCCTTGGCCTCGGGGCTCTTGAGCTGGGCCGCGAAGTGGCG
>CAIYZB010000294.1 GCA_903930545.1 uncultured Alphaproteobacteria bacterium | reverse complement strand
TTCATCTCGGTCCGGTCTGCAAAGATCAGATCTTCGTCGCCATCCACGGTCAGCCAGACATTGTCCCGGATCTCCCGCTCCAGCTGGCCCGGTCCCCATCCGGCATAGCCCAGGGCCAGCAGGGCCTGTCGCGGAGGACTGACGGGACTGGACAGGGTCGCCAGGGCATCGCGAGTGCCGGACAGGATCAGGTCTGGCCCTATGACCAGACTGTGTTCGTCCGGGGGATAGTCGCCGGTGTGCAGGACAAAGCCCCGCTCGGTTTCCACGGGTCCTCCCAGCAGCACCTGCTCGGTGCGCGGAACCTCCGAACAGGGGACCTCCAGCTGCTTCAGAAGACCCGACACCGTCATGCCCTCCACCGGATGATTGACGGCAATTCCCATGGCATGGTCCTCGTCATGGGCGCAGATCAGGACCAGGGACCGCTCGAACCGCGGATCACCGATAGCGGGCATGGCAATCAACATCTGCCCGACGAGAAATGAAGCGGCCTGCATGAGATGAGATTTGTCGCCTCTGAAGGCGGATTCAAGACCCTATCGGCGCTTTCGACGTTGAAGCCTGCCCGAAGGTGGTTATCTGGGTCAGACGCAAGTCTTTCTGACCTCCGGGAGAACCACATGACCATCAAAGTTGGCGACAAGCTGCCGGCCGCTAGCCTTACCGCTGCCACCGCCGAGGGCCCGCGCCCCGTGACCACCGACGATATCTTTGCCGGCAAGACGGTGGCCCTGTTCGCCGTCCCCGGGGCCTTCACCCCCACCTGCTCCGCCCGCCACCTGCCCGGCTACAAGGACCTGGCCGACGAGTTCAAGGGCAAGGGCGTGGACTCAATCGCCTGCCTGTCCGTCAATGATGCCTTCGTGATGAAGGCCTGGGGCGAGAGCCAGTCCGTCGGCGAAACCATCACCATGCTGGCTGACGGCTCCGGCGACTTCACCCGCGCCCTCGGCCTGACCATGGATGCCTCCAAGTTCGGTATGGGCGAGCGCTCGCAGCGCTATTCCATGCTGGTCAAGGACGGCGTGGTTGCCGAGCTGAACGTGGAAGCGCCTGGCGAGTTCAAGGTCTCGGCCGCCGACTACCTGCTGGCCCAGCTCTGATATGACAAAGGGGAGTGGCCCCGGGCCGCTCCCCGTTTGCCGTCAGGCCCCCAGGGCCTCGGCACTGACGGACTCCAGGTCCGCACCCCCGGCCATGACGCCCTCGGCCAGACCCGGCGCCTGGGCCAGGATCTGTTCGGCATAGACCCGGGCCAGGGCCTGCTTGCTGCGGGACCAGTCATCATCGCCTGACACGGTTGCCAGAGCCTGACGGGCCAGCATCCAGCCACCGATCACATCCCCCGCCAGTTTCAGATAGGCCGTGGCACCCGACAGGGCGTCGGTGCCGCGATGGGCCAGGATCCAGTCCGTGGCGTCTTCCAGGGCGACGATCCCGGATCCCAGACGGGTGCCCACCGATTCCAGGCCCGCTGTGGCTGCGAGATCCGGCAGGGATGCGTGCATGTCGGCACAGATGGAGTCCATGATCCCACCGTCCTGCATGGGCACCTTGCGCCCGATCAGGTCCATGGCCTGGATGCCGTTGGTGCCTTCATAGATGGGGGCGATCCGGGCATCGCGATAATGCTGGGCAGCGCCCGTGTCCTCGATGAAGCCCATGCCCCCGTGGATCTGCACGCCCTGTGAAGCCACCTCGACCCCGATATCCGTGGACCAGGCCTTGGCGATGGGGGTGAAGAGTTCCTGGCGGGCCCTGGCCATGGTGCGCCCGGCCTCGGTGGGGGCCAGACGGGCCTGATCTGCAAGCACCCCGGTGGTCAGGCAGATGGCCCGGGCCGCCTCGATCTTCGCCTTCATCAGCAGCAGGGTGCGGCGCACGTCCGGGTGGCCATAGATGGTGCCTTCAGTGGACCAGGCGGCCCGCCCCTGCTTGCGATCCAGGGCATAGGTCAGGGCCTGCTGGAAGGCGCGCTCGGCAATGGCCACACCCTGGACCCCCACCTGAAGCCGGGCGGCATTCATCATGACGAACATGTGGGCGATGCCGTTATTGACCTCCCCCACCAGCTCGGCCCGGGCACCTTCGAACAGCATGACACAGGTGGGCGAGCCGTGGATGCCCAGCTTGTGTTCGATGGACCCGGCCCTCAGGTCATTGGGCTCGCCAAGGCTGCCGTCGTCCCTCACGTCGCGCTTTGTAGCCAGGAAGAGGGAGATGCCCTTCACCCCGGGGGGCGCGTCTGGCAGGCGGGCCAGGACCAGGTGGCAGATATTCTCCGCCGCATCGTGGTCGCCCCAGGTGATGTAGATCTTCTGGCCGTAGAGGCGATAGCCGCCCTGGCCATCGGGTTCAGCCTTTGTGGTCACGGCGGCCAGATCGGTCCCGGCCTGGGGCTCGGTGAGGTTCATGGTGCCGGTCCACTCGCCAGACACCAGTCGCGGCAGGACCAGGCGCTTCTGGCGCTCGGAGCCATGCAGGGCCAGGGCTTCGATAGCCCCCTGGGTCAGCATTGGGCAGAGGCCAAAGGCCATATTGGCCGAATGGATCATCTCGAAGACCGCCAGTTCCAGGGCCTTGGTCAGGCCCTGACCGCCATGTTCCGGATCAGCGGACAGGGAGTTCCAGCCCTGTTCGACAAAGGTCTTGTAGGCGTCTGCAAAGCCCGGGGCCGCCTTGACCACGCCATTTGCATAGCTGGCCCCGACCTTGTCGCCCTGACGGTTGAGGGGGGCCAGTTCCTCCGCGGCAAATGCACCCGCGGCGTCCAGAACGGCGGTGACCGTGTCCTGATCCAGGTCTGGAAAGGCCGTGCCGATCAGCTCGGGATGTCCAGCGGTCTGGAGAGCGAGGGCAAGATCACGCAAGGGGGCACGGAAGGTCATCGGGAACTCCTGGAGGGAATGTCCTTTTACTACGGTGCGCCGTTCGGCCAAGGTGCAGATACGCCCCTCATTCCCCCTGATGGTCCCTAGCCGCCATGATCCGATCCCTTCTTGCAGGCCTGATGCTAACGCTCAGCCTGGTCGCAACGGCCGCCGCTGATCCGGTCAATCCGGATCCGGCAAGGGTGCCGGCGGGCACCTACAGGCTCGACCCGCGCCATGCCAGCCTGATCGTCCGGATCGGCCACCTTGGGGGGTTCTCGCGCTTTACCCTCAGGTTCGATCGCCTGGCGGGGGGCTTCACCTATGATCCGACGACCTGGGCCACGACCCGGGCCGAGATCACAGTGGATCCCCGCTCGGTCAATACGGGCCTAGCTGACTTTGACAAGGAACTGGCGGGGCCGCGGTATTTCGATGCGGAGCGCAATCCGCAGATCAGCTTTGTCACCCGTCAGATCGAGGCCACCGGGGCCGTGGGCAAGATCACCGGGGACCTGACCTTCATGGGCCAGACCAAGCCCGTGGTGCTGGATGTCACCTTCAATGGCTCCGGCCCCGGCCTGCTTGGGGCGGGAACCCGCATGGGCTTTTCAGGGACCACCCAGCTGAAACGCTCCGACTGGGGTCTGACCCATCTCAAGAGCTTTACCAGCGATGAGATCGAGCTGGTGATCGAGGTGGAGTTCGTCCGGACCTAGGCCCCTCCGCCAAGGCGGTGTAATTCCCCCCGCATGACCGATCTTCGTCTCGCCCTTGCCGCCCTGAGAGATGGCGATCTGGTGATTCTGCCCACCGAGACGGTCTATGGCCTGGCGGGGGATGCCCGGGATCCAGCCGCGGTGGCGGCGATCTTTGCGGCCAAGGGGCGGCCCGTGTTCAACCCCCTGATCAGCCATGTGGCGAGCCTTGACCTGGCCGAGACCCTGGCCCGGTTCGACGATCGTGCCCGGGCCCTGGCGGCAGCCTTCTGGCCCGGTCCCCTGACCCTGGTCCTGCCGGCGGCTGACCCCCTGGCGGTCTGCGACCTCGCCCGGGCCGGGCTGGACTCCATCGCGATCCGGGTTCCGGCCCACCCCATCGCCCTGGCCCTGCTGGAGGCCTTTGGCGGCCCCCTGGT
>CAIYZB010000293.1 GCA_903930545.1 uncultured Alphaproteobacteria bacterium | reverse complement strand
CTTGCCCTGATCGCGGCCCCCTCCCCTTGCGTCTATCGCAAGCGGGCAATCACGGCCCTTGAGGCCACCGGCCGGCCCTGGCGACTGGCCTATACCAGCCCCTCCCTTGCCGGGCAGCATGCGGCCCTGAGGGCGGGTCTTGGCATCACCGTCCTGCCCCGGGACATGGTGCCCACCGACCTGGCCATTATCGGCGAGGCTGCCGGTCTGCCAGATCTCGCAGAGGCCGAGGTCGCCCTGCTCAGGGCGAGAACGGCCATGACATCAGCCGCCGAGCGCCTGTCCGGGGACATTCTGTCAGCCCTCGACCGACGACATGCCCAGGCCACCGAGCGTCATTTGGAACCCTGATCCCGATCATCTGCCTTTTTCATCTGGGTCCATCTTGCGGACCGCGAGGTCGGCTTCCTATCTGTCTAGAGCGGGCCGGGCCCCTCTGACGATCGACGGCGATCGTGATGTCGGACCGCATCGGGTGCGCTCGGTGCTGGGTCCAGATTCCCCATCCCAACCCATGCTGGGCGCTCCCTTTTTGGAAAGAGGAGCAAGACCGTGGCCTATAGTCTCGTCAATCGTCTCAGGGCTGAATACGACCGTCTCAGGCAGGCCATAGATGCCGAACTGAGCCGCCCTCGGCCCGACTTGACCCGGCTGCGACGGCTGAAGACCCGCAAGGTCTTCATCAAGGACCAGCTCTGGTCTGAAGAGCTGCGAATGGCTGTGGCGCTCGAACGCTGACAGCCCGGGGGCAGGCGCACTCTCTCCCCCGTCAGGCACCTGCCCCCATCTCTTTGCCACTTCATTCCAAGCTGAAATCAGCCCCGCTGCCGGAGCGATGATGTCCTTTTTGTACGCCGAATTTCTCACCAAGCCCGTCTGGATGTGGCTGGCCTTCCTCGCGATCGTCGTGGCCCTCCTGGCCTTTGACCTCGGGATCCTGCACCGCAAGACCCGCACCATCGGGGTGGGGGAAAGTCTGGCCATGTCAGGCCTCTATATCGCTCTGGCCCTGGCCTTTGGCGGCGCGGTCTGGTGGCAGCTGGGCCCGACCTCGGGGGTCGAATACCTGACCGGCTTCGTCATCGAAAAGAGCCTGGCCATCGACAATGTCTTCGTCATCGCCCTGATCTTTGGCTATTTCGCCATCCCCCCTGCCCTTCAGCACCGGGTGCTGTTCTGGGGCATTCTGGGGGTGATTGCCCTGCGTGCCGTTATGATCGGGGCCGGAGCCGTCCTTGTGGCCCAGTTCAGCTGGGTTCTCTATGTCTTTGCCGGCTTCCTGATCCTGACCGGCCTGAAGATGCTCTTTTCCGGACACGGGAGCAGCGACCTGTCGGAGAACCGGCTTCTGGGCTTCGTGAAGCGGATCTTCCCGGTGACAGACCAGCTTCACGGTGACCGGTTCCTGGTGAAGTCCTTTGACCCCAAGCGCGGCAGGCTGGTCTGGATGATGACGCCCCTGTGTCTCGCCCTGATCCTGGTGGAGGCTGCCGACCTGGTCTTTGCCGTGGACTCTGTCCCGGCCATCTTCGCCATCACCACCGACCCCTACATCGTCTACACCTCCAACATCTTCGCCATCCTGGGTCTGAGGGCGCTCTATTTTGCCCTGGCCGCCGTGCTGCACCGGTTCAGCTATCTGAAGCAGGCCCTGGCCGTTCTGCTGGTCTTCATCGGGTCCAAGGTCTTTGTGGCTGACCTCCTGGGTCTGGAGAAGTTCCCCGCCAACCTGTCCCTGGGGATCACCTTCGCCATCCTGACCGCCGGGATCGTCTGGTCGGTCTGGAAGACCCGCGGCGGGACTGGACCGGCGACGTCTGTGCCTTAAACTGCGCCCCAAACGGGGAGAGTGACGATGCGCGGACTACTGGCTGGCCTTCTGGGTCTTGGACTGATGGCGGGCTCTGCCCGCGCCGAGACCACCTATGTCCATGCCGGTGCCCTGCTGGACCGGCCAGGTCAGGCTCCGCGGGGGGCCTCCACCCTGATCCTGAAGGACGGCAAGATCACCTCTGTCCAGGACGGCCTTGTCGCCCCCGAGGGCGGGGCGCGGCTGGTGGACCTGTCGGACCAGTTCGTCCTGCCCGGTCTCATCGACATGCACGTCCACATCTTCAGCGATGACGACAAGATGAAGGCCAGGCTGGAGGCCACGACCCGGGATACCGAGGACGAAATGCTGATCGGGGCCGACAATGCCCGTCGCACCCTGGAGGCCGGCTTCACCACGATCCGCGACCTGGGCTCTGACATCCGCGCCGTCACCGCCCTGCGCGACGGGATCAATGCGGGCCTCATTCCCGGGCCCACCATTGTTCCGGCCGGACGGGCCATTTCGGTGACCGGGGGTCACGGAGACGGGGCCAATGGCCTCAATCGCGAACTGACCGGTCTCGTGCGGGCCGACCAGACCAATGTCTGTGACGGAGCCGAAGACTGCCGCCGGGCCGTGCGCGACCAGATCAGTGGCGGGGCCGAGGTGATCAAGTTCACCGCCACGGGGGGCGTTCTGTCCAATGTCGCCGGCGGCCTGGGTCGCCAGATGTTCGACGACGAGATGAAGGCCATCGTCGACACCGCCCACAGCTTCGGCCGCAAGGTCGCCGCCCATGCCCATGGCAAGGACGGCATGGAAGCGGCGTTGAGGGCCGGGGTCGATAGTATCGAACACGCCACCTATACGGACGAGGAAACCCTCAATCTCTTCAAGAAGACCGGCGCCTGGCTGGTGCCCACCATGGTGGCGCCGGTTGCGGCCCTGGAGCAGGCCCGGGCCGGATCACGCCCGGCCCCCGTCCTGGCCAAGGCCGAGGAGGCCAACAAGGTGGCCTATGCCAACCACATCCTTCAATTCAAGTCCGGGGCGAAGATCGCCTTCGGCACCGACACCGGGGTCTCGGCGCATGGTCAGAATGCCCGGGAGTTCGGTCTGATGGTCAAGGCCGGCATGGCGCCGGGCGAGGCCATCCGGACCGCCACAGTGAATGCCGCCGAGCTTCTGGGCCGTACCGCGACCCTGGGCACGCTTGAGCCCGGCAAGGATGCCGACATTGTGGCCGTCAAGGGCAGCCCCATCGCCGACATCACCCTGCTGGAACACCCGACCTTTGTCATGCGCAGGGGGGTGGTGATCCTGAAGGACTCCCGCCGCCAGGCCTTCCCGCCCAACTAGGGACAAATAAACGCACCCCAAAACGGGGATCGCCCTTGCAAGACCTGTCGGGCACCCGTCTCATCACGGGATCCAATGGGGTCGTGAAATGCTCGACTGGCTCGATGATGGCCTAGATGAACTGGCGGCCAGCGCCCATCGCGGAGCCCCTTTTCGCGCCCTGATCACCCTGGGCGTCGCGGCCACGGCCACCCGTATCCTGCCGCCGGAGACCTGCCTCGGCTGGCTCGGGGCCATCTTGCTGGCCGACGGCTGGAACTGGTGGGCGACGCGCAAACAGGCCCGTCAGGAGCCGGTTGAGGCCTGGGAACGTCTTCAGCATCTAGGGGCCTTTTTTCTCGTCTGTTCCATCTGGATGATCCTGGGTCTGCTGCTCTGGAACACCGGCAGGATGGATGCGGCCGTGGGTGCCATCACCATCTGGCTCTCGGTCATCTTCTATGCCCAGTCCAATGGCTATCAATCGCGGATCGGGCTGGTGGTCGGGGGCGTCCTACCGACCCTGGGCATGCTGGCTGCAGTCGCCATAACCCCGGCCAAGGCCGGTTTCGACATGTGGCTCATGCTCGGCATGCTCGCCCTGGGGATCATCTTCGCCGCCGACGGTGCGATCAGCATGTTCAAGGTGCGGGAACGTCACGACGCCAATCGCCGCGCCCTTGAGGCCTCCGAGGCACAATACCGCCTTCTGGCTGAAAACCTGACCGACGTGGTCTCCCTCATGGAGAGGGACGGCCGCCGGATCTACATCTCCCCTTCGATGTCCAGAGAGCTGGGCTACAGCATGGAGGAATTGGCAACGACTCCGGCCTTTGCCCTTTTGCATCCAGAGGACTCGACGTCCCTCACCGCTAGGCTTGCAGGCTTGACGACAGAAGACGGG
>CAIYZB010000292.1 GCA_903930545.1 uncultured Alphaproteobacteria bacterium | reverse complement strand
TCGGCCGCCGAAGCTGGAAGACCGCTCCGCGCAACAGCGGAACTATCTGAGCAATACCGACTGGGTGAACTCGGACATCACCGTCACCACAGTGGCAGACCAGCTCCCGGTCGCCCCTGGCTATCAGGTGTCAGACGTCACTCTGAATGGTCGCAGGACCATCCGTTATCGCTCGGACGCCCCGATCCTCAACTTCTTCTCGGTCCAGTCGGCCCGCTATGAGGTGAAAAAGGTCATGCACAAGGGTGTGGAACTGGCTGTCTATCATGACCGCCAGCACCCCTGGAACGTGGATCGGATGCTGAAGGCCCTTGAGGTCGGGCTGGACCATTATCAGGCCAATTTCGGCCCCTATCAGTTCCGCCAGGCCCGGATCCTGGAATTCCCGGACTACGCCCAGTTCGCCCAGGCCTTTGCCAATACCATGCCCTATTCGGAAGGCATCGGTTTCATCGGCGACAATACCCAGCCCGACAAGATCGACTTCGTGACCTATGTCACAGCCCATGAACTGGCCCATCAGTGGTGGGCGCATCAGATCATCGGGGCGGACATGCAGGGCGGCACAGCCCTGTCCGAAACCCTTGCCCAGTATTCGGCCCTGATCGTCATGGAGAAGATCTATGGCCAGGACCAGATCCGCCGCTTTCTGAAGCGGGAACTGGACAGCTATCTGCGGGCCCGCGGCGGGGAACTGGTTGAGGAACTGCCCCTCATCCGGGTGGAGAACCAGCCCTATATCCACTACCGCAAGGGTTCCCTGGTCATGTACCTGCTCAGGGACCAGATCGGCGAAGACAGGGTCAATGCGGCCCTGCGCCGCCTGCTGGCTCAGTATGCCTTCAAGGGGGCCCCCTATCCCCGGTCCCAGGACCTGGTGGATGCCCTGAGGGCCGAGGCCGGACCGGAGCACCAGCAGCTGATCACCGACCTGTTCGAGAAGATCACCCTCTATGATGTGGCCACCAAGGTCGCCAAGGTCACCAGGCGCAGCGATGGTCGCTATGATGTCGCCCTGACCGTGACAGCCCGGAAGCTCTATGCCGACGGCACAGGTAAGGAACGCGAAGTCCCCTTGAGCGAGACCTTCGATGTGGGGGTCTTTACGGCCGAGCCCGGCAAGAAGGGCTTTGAGGCCAAAAGCGTCCTCTCCCTGAAGCCTCAGCTGCTGAAAACCGGTAGCCAGTCCCTGCATGTGGTCGTTGACACACCGCCGAAATTCGCCGGTGCAGATCCCTATAACAAGCGGATCGACCGCAACTCTGATGACAATGTGATCAAGGTGGAGTGAGCCCAGGCCATTGACACCCAAGACCGACTGAGGCCCGTAGCCGACCCATAAGGCCCGCAGAGTCGGGATGGATCCAGGGAGGTAAGCATGGGTATCGGTCGCGCGCTTGTGGGGGTCCTGATGGCATCGGCCATGGCAGCACCCGCCATGGCCTTTCCGACACTGTCCTTGCCTGGAAGGTCAGCGCCCCTGAAGGCGGAGATCGTGCGCACCGCCTATGGCATTCCCCATGTCACGGCCGCCAGCTATGCGGGCATCGGCTATGGTCAGGCCTATGCCTATGCCCAGGACAATCTGTGCATGATCGCCGACAAGATCGTGGCGGTGAACGGCGAGCGCTCGAAGTATTTCGGACCCGAGGGCACCACCACCGTCGCCTTTCAGGAAATTCCGAACCGGGACGCGGATTTCTTTTTCCGCAGCTATCTGCAGTCCGATGTCCTGGCCAGACAGGCAAAGGGCCTGTCGCGGGACTATGCCGAACTTCTGCGCGGCTATGCAGCGGGCTATAATCGCTATCTGGCCGATACCCCGGTTGCCAAGCGACCCGCCGCCTGTCGGGATGCCGCCTGGGTCCGCCCCATCACCGTCATGGACCTGCTGCGCCTGAACGAGGAACGCATGGTCCAGGCCAGCGGCGGAGCCTGGCTGCGCCAGATCGTCTCAGCCGCCCCGCCCGTGACGGTCTCAAAGCCTCAGGCCTTCAATCTGCGGGGTGCGCCCCTGCCGGGCGACATCGAGCCCTTCGGCCTGGGGTCCAATGGCTGGGCCTTTGGCCGTGAGGTGACTGAAAACAAGTCCGGCATGCTGCTCGGCAATCCCCACTTCCCGTGGGAAACCACCAACCGCTTCTATGAGATGCACCTGACCATTCCCGGCAAGCTGGACGTCATGGGCTCGACCATCGGTGGGTCACCGGGCATATCCATCGGCTTCAACAAGGACGTGGCCTGGACCCACACGGTCTCCACTGACCGCCACTTCACCTTCTTTGAATTGACCCTCGATCCCAAGGACCCCACGGCCTATCTGGTTGACGGCAAGTCCCTGCCCATGACCCGCCGAGAAGTTACCATCGAGGTCAAGGGCGCGCCTGCCGAGACCCGCACCCTCTACAGCTCGGTCTATGGTCCGGTGATTGTGATGCCCCAGGCCGGGATCACCTGGAACCCCAAGACCGCCTATGCCATGCGCGATGCCAATCTCGGCAATGCCCGGTCCGCCGACACCTGGCTGGCCATGGCCAAGGCACGCAATGTTGGGGAAATCCGCACCACCATCCAGGAAACCCTGGGCATCCCCTGGGTCAATACCATCGCCGCTGACCGGGCCGGGGACGCCCTCTATGCCGATGTGACAGCCACACCCAATGTCTCGGCTGAAAAGCTGAAGACCTGCGCGCCCGCCTCCGGCATGGGGCCCCTCGCCGCCGCCAATCGCCTCTATCTGCTGGATGGATCAAGATCGGTCTGCAACTGGGACATCGACAAGTCCGCCGCCGCCCCCGGCCTGATGCCCGGCAAATCCATGCCCGCCGTCATCCGCCAGGACTATGTGGCCAACAGCAATGACAGCTACTGGCTGGTCAATGCCAAGGTCCAGGCCCCGGTCCTGTCGCCCCTGGTCGGGCCTGGTGCCCAGGCCCAGAACCTGCGCACCCGCTCCGGTCTGGTGGAAATCGAAAACCGGATTGCCGGTCGTGATGATCTGGGCGGACAGACCCTGACCCTGGACCGCATCAAGGCTATGGTCTTTGCCAACAAGAACCTTGGCGCGGATCTGATCATGGCCGACCTTCAGGCCCTGTGCACCGCGAGCCCAGTCGGCAAGCTGGCCGATGGCCGTGAAGTGAAGCTCGGTGAGGCCTGCAAGGTGCTCGGCGGCTGGTCTCGGCGCATGGATGCCGACGCCCAGGGAGCCCTGCTCTTCATCGAGTTCTTCAAGCTGTTTGACCGCATCCCCGGCGTCTATGCCGTGGCCTTTGACTCCAAGGATCCGGTCAACACGCCCCGGGGGATTTCGGCGTCTGCCGACACCCAGACCAAGGTCCGCAATGCCCTGGCCACGGTCGTGGCTCAGATGGCCGAGCGCCGGATTCCCCTGGATGCCCCCTATGGGGCCTTCCACTTCGCGGTGCGCGGCAATCAGCGCATCCCTGTCCACGGCGGTGAAGGCGGCACCGGGGTGCTCAATGCCCAGCAGGCCCGCTATGTGCCAGCTGTCGGCGGCTATGTGCCCTATCACGGCTCCAGCTATATCCAGGCCGTGACCTTTGATGACAAGGGTCCGGTGGCCGACGCCGTCCTGTCCTATTCCCAGTCAACCGACCCGGACTCGGCCCACTTCGCCGACCAGACCTGGCTCTATGCCCGCAAGGGCTGGGTCCGCCTGCCCTTCCATCGCGCTGACATCGAGGCTGATCCGGCATTCAGCCGGATTGAAATCTCGCAATAGCAACGCCGCAAGCCCCTCAGTCAGCTTTCGCTGACAGCTCCCCCAGGGGGAGCAATTGCCTTTTGATTACCCAGCCCTGGCCCGGATCGCGTCCAGCACGCGCATCTGGGCCACGGTATCGGCTCCGCTGGTAATGGGTGCCTCGCCGGTTCTCACGGCGTGAACAAAGGCCGCCATCTGGCATGAATAGGTGGTGACCTTTTCGACGGTCTCCAAGCGGCGCTCACCACCGATCTGAATCTTGATCACATGCCCCGCCTGTGGGGCCAGGGGATTGATCACCGTCAGCCGTCCGGCCGTCCCCTCCACGATCAGACGTCCGGACATGGGCCCGCGCATGTCACAGGTGATGCTGCCCCTGACCCCGCCAGGAAAGGCCAGCTCGGCCCGGGTCGCCAGATCCACCCCGCCGGAATGTGTCGCCCGGGAAGCTGAGATCACCTCAGGTTCGGCCCCAGCGACCGACCGGCACCAGTGGACGCAATAGGTCCCAAGGTCTCCCAGCGCCCCGCCTCCCAGTTCGGGAAAAAATCGGAGTTCATCCGGGGTCTCGGCTATGGCGACGGAGAATTCCGCCTCAATCGTCTGAAGGACGCCCAGCTCTTCACGCACGATCTCCAGCACCCGTGCCCACAGGGGATGATAGCGATAGTGAAAGGCCTCCATGAGGATCAAACCGGCGTCCCTGGCCGCATCGGTCATGGCCAGGGCCTCATCGCCAGACATCGAAAAGGGCTTTTCGCACAGGACATGCTTTCCTGCCTTCAGAGCCGCGAGGGTCAGGTCGGCGTGGCGCGACGGCGGAAGGGCATTATAGACCGCGTCAATTCCCGGATGGTTCACCAGGTCATCATAGGAACCCAGGGCCTCGGCAATGTCGTGCTGGGCGGCGAAGGCTTGCGCCCGGCCAAGGTCCCGCGCGGCGACTGCCACGATCTCGACCTCAGGGTTCTCCCGGGCCGGGTCGATGAGGGCAGGCGGCGCGATCCGTGCGGCCCCGAGGATTCCCATCTTCAGAGGTGACATGTCCACAGCTCCTCAACCAGGCAGCGGTTGCTTTCGGGTATAAGGGGACTCATATGGGTCCCCCTCGAATCGTTCCAGTTTGCGCCCATGTCCAAGGCCGCTCCCAAGCCTATGTCCGATCTGTTTGACTCTCCTAACCCGTCCTCGCCCAAACCCGTCGCTGGCACCAGCGCCCCGGGTAAGGTGGATGCCGGGTATTCGGCCAAGGACATCGAGGTCCTTGAAGGCCTGGAACCGGTGCGCAAGCGCCCGGGCATGTATATCGGCGGCACCGACGAGCGCGCCCTGCACCACCTTTTCGCCGAGGTGCTGGACAATGCCATGGACGAGGCCGTTGCCGGCCACGCTAAGCTGATCACCGTCTCCCTGGACGCCGAGGGCATCCTCACCGTGACCGATGACGGCCGCGGCATTCCGGTGGACCCCCATCCCAAACATCCCGGCAAGTCGGCGCTGGAGGTCATCATGACCGTCCTGCACTCCGGCGGTAAGTTCTCCGGCAAGGCCTACGAAACCTCGGGTGGCCTGCACGGGGTCGGGATCTCGGTGGTCAATGCCCTGTCCGAACGGGTGGAGGTCACGGCCTTCAAGGACGGCTTTGAGTGGCGTCAGGTCTTCAGTCGCGGCAAGCCCCTTGGCGGGATCGAGAAACTGGGGGCCAGCCGCAAGCACGGAACCCATATCGCCTTCAGCCCCGACCCGGTGATCTTCGGCGAAGGTGTCGGCTTCAAGCCGGCGCGGCTCTACCGAATGGCCCGGTCCAAGGCCTATCTGTTTGGCGGGGTCGAGATCCGCTGGAAGTGCGATCCCTCCCGCATCCTCGACCAGACCCCGGCCGAGGCCACATTCCGCTTCCCCAACGGCCTGGCAGACTTCCTGGCCGAACGGGTCGAGGGGATCGAGACCGTCACGCCCCAGCCCTTTGCAGGGCGCATCGAGCGCAAGGGCGAGGGTGGTGCCGTGGAATGGGCCATTGCCTGGACCCCGGC
>CAIYZB010000291.1 GCA_903930545.1 uncultured Alphaproteobacteria bacterium | reverse complement strand
TCAGGATCGGCAGGGTGATAGAGGCCGCCAGAACCGGTGACACGGTCAGGGCCATGAGGGGCACGGCCATGACCCCGATCCCGGCGAAACCGCCCTTGGCCAGACCCAGAAGAATGATCGCCGGAATGGCGGCCAGATAGAAGATCGGATCCGAGATCATCGACGCCTGCGGCCGCCTTGGTCGCTGCCGGTGGTGACATCGGTTTCAGGCCCGCCGTCGCGGATGGTCTTGTTGCGATAGATCACCGCCCCAATGGCATTGGGCCTGTGACCGATCTCGATGCAGAAGGCGTCCCAGTGCTCGCTGGGTACCCACAGACAGGGAGAACGAGGGTCTTCCTCGATGGCCAGATCCACCAGGACGCGGATCGGGCTCACAGGCCCAGCCGCCGGGCCAGGGCCTCATTGACCGCCTCATAGGCCGGGACAAAATCGCGGCCGATCCGCTCGGCACTCCAGCTGGCGGGCAGCAGACCGGACAGGACCTCGGTGTGGATGACCCGGGTTCCCTCACCCTCCGCCACCAGACGAAAGCCATGGCGACCCTTGAAAATGAAGGGCACATTCCCGGCCCAGGCCAGTTCAACCCCGGGCTCGGCAGCGACAAGGGTCACGGTCTGGCGCACCACCTGCCCAGGCTTGCCCGCCAGATTGCGAAACACCATCCGGACCCTGGCTCCTGGCACGGCTTCGCCATGAGCCTCGATATTGAGGGGGTTCCACTCGCTGTAGCGCTCCAGGTCCGCAAGGACCTCCCAGACCTTCTGGGGCGAGGTGGCGAGCAGGCATTCGGTGTGAATTCGATGCATGACTGATTGTGCTCTGAACGCGGTGACCTGTCAGCCTGTGACCGGATCAATCGGGGTGAAAATGCCTTCCCGTGCCTCGACCACCTCCGCAGCTTCCAGTAGCAGATCCTCTCGGAAGCGGCGCGAGATCATCTGGACGCCCATGGGCTGCCCGCCGAAAAGGCCGACCGGAACCGACAGTCCCGGCAAGCCAAGCACCGGACAGGGAAACTGGAAGCGGATCCCGTCCAGAGTCGCCAGAGCCCCTTCCCGCCCCCTTGTGTCCAGCTCGGTCTCCAGGAACGGGCTGGGGCAGTTGGGCAGCAGGATGACCGGAAAGGATTCCATGAACTGGTTCCAGACGGTCAGGAGCCGGTCTCTTTCAGCCAGGCCAAGGATGAAGCCTGTCAGGTCCGCCAGGCCCTTGGCCTCGATCCAGTGGGTGACAAAGTCGCTCAGGGCCGGATCGGCGATCCGCTTGAGGGCGGGAACGAGGTTCAGGTTCAGCTGGGGCAGACCGATGACGTCCCAAAGTTCCGCTGCCTTGCGAAATTCGGGCACCTCGATCTCCTCTACCTCATAGCCAGCCTCGGCCAGATGACGACCGGCCTGGCGGACCGCCTCTGAACAGGCCGGGTGCACATCATAGCCAGCGGGTGCCGGCATGAGGGCGACGCGTTTCTTCGCCGCTGGGCCGACCAGGGGTGCCGGCACCCAGACCCCGTCGCGGTGATCGCCCTGGGACATGACCTCCAGCCCCAGGCGCAGATCGCGGACGGAGCGGGCCATGGGCCCCTCCACAGCCATTGTCTGACCTGAATGCATGCGGGGTCCCGGCCGGGAAGGATTGACGCTCGGGACGCGGCCCACCGTCGGGCGCAGACCGACAATGCCGTTGCAGTGAGCGGGCCAGCGGATGGACCCACCGATGTCCGACCCCAGGGCCAGGGCCCCGATTCCCGCAGCCGTAGCTGCCCCGGCCCCACCGCTCGACCCGCCGCAGGTCACATCCGGGTTCCAGGGATTGAGGGTCTGGCCGTGCAGAACGCTGCTGGTCATGGCCCGCATGGCCGAGGCCGGCGAGGTGGTCCGGCCGATGAAGATGGCCCCCGCCCGGCGAAGATTGGCGACGACGGCCCCATCCTCAGCGGCGATGTCGTCCTTTCGGAACACGATCCCCGCATCCGTGGCGCAACCCCTGTGGTCGGCCGTGACCTTGGTCGTCACTGGAACCCCATGCAGCGGCCCCAGGGGCTCGCCACGGGCCCTGGCATCATCCGCCTCCCGGGCTTGGGCAAGGGCTTCATCGGCCAGGACACGGCTGATGGCATTGATCGCCGGATTGGCCGTTTCCAGACGCTCCAGCTGATTGCGGGTGACCTCAAGGGCGGAAACCTCGCCCTTGCGAATAAGCCCGGCCAGACCGGTGGCGTCTCTCTGCCAAAGTTCCATGATTGGTCTCCCCCAAGCTTGTTTCATTAGCCTGCGGTGCCGAAGGGTTCCACAACCCCTGATCTGTAGTGGCCAATTCGAGCGGGGGGCAAACTCGAACCATGTGCAATGCCTATGGCTTCAATGCGCCGATCAATGTCCTGGAACGAACCCTGTTGTCAGGGCGCATGCCGCTTGAATTCGACCCGGGCCATATTCCCAACCTCGAACCTCGGGACCTGATCCGGCCTACCAATTCGGCCCCGATCCTGCGGGCTGCAGAGGCCGGTCGGCCAGAGGCAGGACTGCGGCTTTCCGAGGAACGCTGGTGGCTCGTGCCCTTCTTTCATCGCGGATCGGTGAAGGACTGGAAGGCCATGTGCACCAATGCCCGCAGCGAGACCATCGCCACAGCCCCCACCTTCCGCGAGCCCTTCCGCCAAAGACGTTGCCTGGTGCCGGCCACCCATTTCTTTGAATGGTCCCTGATCGATCCGGACCGCCCCAAGGGACCCAAGCAGAAGTGGCGGATCACGGCGACTGACCGCGAGATCTTCTATTTCGCCGGGCTGTGGGACATTTCCCACCCCACTGATCACGATGGGCCCCTGACCAGCTTCACCCTGGCCACCTGCCCTCACGGACCGGACATGGCCCCCTATCATGCCCGTCAGCCGGTCATTCTGGATGAGGATCAGGGGCGCGCCTGGCTAGGCCTGGAGGGCAACGGTCTGGACCTGCTTCGGCCAGGGCCAGCCAATAGCCTGACCGTCCGCCCCGCCGAGGCCGATCTATTCGCCTAGCAGGTCATCCACAAAGCCCGGGAGCCAGGGATTACGCCCGGGTTTCATCCGCTCGGCACGATAGATATGGCCCAGATCGGCATAGGCCCGATCAAAGCTCTTGTTGACGATGACATAGTCATAGTCACCCCAGCGGGCGATCTCGTCGGAGGCCCGTTCCAGCCTGTGCTGGATCACCGCCTCGGTGTCCTGGGCCCGCGCATGCAGACGCCGGGCCAGATCGGCCATGCTGGGGGGCAGGATGAAGACCTTGACCACGTCCTGGGGCTGGCGCGCCTGGATCTGGGCTGCGCCCTGCCAGTCGATGTCGAACAGGACATCCTGACCCGCCTCAAGAGCCGCAACCACGGGGGCGCGGGGGGTGCCATAGAGATTTCCGTGCACGTCCGCCCATTCCAGGAAGGCGTCTTGGGCCACCATGGCCTCAAAGGCTTCGCGGGATTTGAAGAAGTATTCCCGTCCCTCTTCCTCGCCAGGACGCGGATCACGGGTGGTGGCGGAGACTGAAAGAATGAGGTCGGGATTGTCGGCGACCAGTCGCCGCGACAGAGAGGTCTTGCCGGCACCCGAGGGGCTGGAGATCAGCAGCAGGAGGCCACGGCGCACCGTCTCCCATGGGCGAGGATGGTGGTGATCGTCGGACCCGTCACTCGACATTCTGAACCTGCTCGCGGAACTGCTCGATGGTGGCTTTGAGGTCCAGACCCACTGTGGTCAAGGCCCCGAGAGCAGACTTGGAACAGAGGGTATTGGCTTCACGCATGAATTCCTGGGTCAGGAAGTCCAGCTTGCGACCCACGGCCCCATCTCCGGACAGCATGACGCGGGCCCCTTCGACATGACCGGCCAGGCGATCCAGTTCCTCGCGAACATCGGCCTTGACCGCCATGGCGGCAGCCTCCTGGACGATGCGCTCCTCAAGGCCGGGGGTGTCGCCGGCCAGTTCGCTCATGCGCCGCGCAAAACGGTCGCGGATCACCTGGGGCTGGCCCTCGGCCAGGGTTGCGGCCTCGGCCACAAGCTGATCGATGCGGTCTGTCAGGGTGCCCAGAACCCGGGTCAGGACCTGCCCCTCCTCGCGGCGGCCCTGCAACAAGCCTTCCAAGGCCAGGGCCAGGGAAGCCGCCATGGCGGCCTCCACAGAGGCCAGGGCCTCGGGATCCTCGCTGGCGTCGGCCGCCTCGATCACGCCGCGCAGGGCCAGAAGACCGTCCATGCGGGGCGGGGCGGCAAGCCCCGTGGCGATATAGGCCGTCCCGGCGGCGATATAGCGTTCCAGCTGTTCGATATTGATCTGGATGGCCGCAGAGCCCTCGGTCCGCTTGGCCTGGATCCCGACTGTGACCTGGCCCCTTTGGAACCGCTGCTGGGCACCATCCCGGGCCAGTCGATCGAGACTGTCAAAGCCAGGGGGACCGCGAAAGCGAACATCCAGATTACGGCCATTGACCGAGCGGGCCTCGACCGACCAGCTCCAGTCTCCGTACGCGCCTTCAGCGCGACCAAATCCGGTCATGCCCGACAGAGCCATGGCTCAAACTCCCTGGCTCAAGCCCTCAGGGCTCGGCCTTGATACTCTCAGGATCGCTTTCACCGCCTTCGCCCACGGGAACGGATTCACCGGTCCCCTTGGCCTTGCTGCGCTCCACGCTGCGCCACTTGGCGACATTGGCATTGTGCTCGTCGAGGGTAGCGGCAAAGACGTGGCCGCCCTTGCCATTGGCCACGAAGAACAGCTCGTCCGTCTGGGGCGGGTCCAGCACAGCGGCAATGGCGGCCCGTCCAGGATTGGCGATGGGGGTCGGCGGCAGTCCGTCAATTCGATAGGTATTGTAAGGGGTTGGAGCGGCGATCTCGCTCGCCCGAATACCCCGTCCCAGGGGACGGCCGCCAGAGATGCCATAGATGATCGTAGGATCGGACTGCAGCCGGATGCCCTTGCGCAGGCGATTGACGAAGACCGCCGCCACCCGCGGCCGCTCGCTGGCAATGCCGGTTTCCTTTTCCACGATGGAGGCCAGGGTCATGGCTTCCTCCACGGTGCTGAAGGGCAGACCTGGCTGACGGCGGTTCCACAACATGGTGACCACCTCGTCCCGCGCATCCATCATCCGCTTCAGGACAGCGGCGCGATCCTCGCCCTTTTCGAACTGATAGGTCTCCGGAAGGATCGCCCCCTCCGGCGGCGCGGGTGCCACACCGGTCAGGGCAGGTTCCTTCGACAGCAGCTCAGCGGCCATTTCGCTGGTCATGCCTTCGGGGATGGTGATCTGGCGGCGCACCACCTTGCCATCGCGGATATCGGCCAGGACCCGGGCCATGGAGGCATGGGAGGGGATCAGATACTCCCCCGCCTGAAGGCTGCGGGCAGCGCCTGTGAGCTTGGCCGCGGTAACAAAGACAGCCGCCGACCTGACCACACCGGCCCGCTCCAGGGTCGAGGCGATTTCGGGCACGCTGGCACCGCGCCTCAGGCTGACGGTCGTGGCCTCGCCCTCGCGGGCGGCTGGTCCAACCCCCTGGAAGACCCAGGCAGCCCAAAGCGCCACGAACATGGCTGCGGCCAGAAGAGTCGCAGCCCCGCTGAGACCTATGATCAGGATACGGCGTCCGGCAGACAGGCCGCCGGAGGAGATGGTTTTACGGCTCACGTGACCTTCTTGAACACCACGGAGGCATTGGTGCCGCCGAACCCGAAGCTGTTCGACAGGGCGACATTAATCTCCATCGGTTTCGCCTTTCCGGCGACCAGATCAATCTCCGTCTCGATGGACGGATTTTCAAGATTGATGGTCGGCGGCGCGATCTGATCGCGGATGGCAAGAACCGTAAAGGCCGCCTCGATGGCACCGGCAGCCCCCAGCAGGTGGCCCGTCGCCGACTTGGTGGAAGACATGGTTAGGTTGGGCGCATGGTCGCCCATCAACCGGGTCACGGCCCCCAGCTCGATCTCGTCCCCCATGGGGGTCGAGGTGCCATGGGCGTTCACATAGTCGATATCGCTGGCGACGATGCCGGCATCCTTGATCGCCGCGCGCATGGCGCGGAATCCGCCGTCACCATCCTCGGCCGGGGAGGTGATGTGATAGGCATCCCCCGCCAGGCCATAGCCCGCTACCTCGGCATAGATCTTGGCCCCGCGGGCCTTGGCGTGTTCGTATTCTTCAAGAACCAGAACGCCGGCACCTTCACCCATGACAAAGCCGTCGCGATCCTTGTCATAGGGACGGCTGGCCCGGGTGGGCTCCTCATTGAAGCCCGTGGACATGGCGCGGCAGGCGATGAAACCCGCGATCCCCACAGGACAGATGGCGGCCTCGGCCCCACCGGCGATCATGACATCAGCATCGCCGTACTTGATCAGGCGGGCCGCATCGCCGACGGCGTGGGCCCCGGTGGCGCAGGCCGTAACCACCGAGTGGTTGGGGCCCTTGAAGCCATAACGGATGGAGACCTGGCCCGAGCCCAGATTGATCAGGGCCGAAGGAATGAAGAAGGGGCTGACCCGACGAGGACCTTTTTCGTGCAACTCCACGGAGGTGCGCTCGATAGTGGCCAGACCGCCGATGCCGGAGCCGATGATGACCCCTGTGCGTTCCTTGTCCTCGTCGGTCTCGGGGACCCAACCACTGTCCTTCACCGCTTCGTCAGCGGCAGCCATGGCGTAGAGAATGAAGTCGTCGACCCGGCGTTGATCCTTCAATGACATGGTCTTGTCGGGATCGAAGGAGCCTTCGATGTCCGGACCACCGCCACCGCGACCATCCACCCGGGGCACTTCACAGGCCACCTGGCAGGCATAGTCGGTGGGATCAAAGGTCGTGATGCGGCCCGCACCCGAGACTCCGGCCAGAAGGGCTTTCCAGCTCAGCTCGGCACCTTGGCCCAGAGGGGTCAGGAGGCCGATCCCTGTGACGACGACACGACGCATGGCGGGGCTCCGTTACAACGAAAGACCGCCGCGGCTCGGATGAGCAACGCGGCGGTCAGATCTTCAATTCGCCTGTGGCTTAGGCGCCCAGGCGTTCACCGATGAACTTCACCGCGTCGCCGACGGTCTGGATGTGCTCGGCGGCATCATCCGGAATCTCGATGTCGAATTCTTCTTCAAAGGCCATGACCAGTTCGACATTGTCGAGACTGTCGGCGCCCAGGTCGTCGATGAAGCTCGCCTTTTCGGTGACCTTCTCGGGATCGGCGTCCAGGTGTTCGATGACGATCTTGCGCACGCGCTCGAGGATGTCGGACATTCGGTTTAGTCCCTCTATATTCAACTTGATCGTTCCGCTTCGGCAGACGTGTGTCAACCTCCGCGAAGCCCAGGAACTGCCTGTGCACCGACCGGTTCGGAGTACGCCGTAGCATGCTCCCCCCGGTCAGGCAAAGGTCAGATCATCGCCATGCCGCCGTTCACATGCAGGGTCTGGCCCGTCATATAGCCGGCCTCATCGCTCGCCAGATAGACGCAGGCCGCTGCCACATCGGCTCCAGACCCCAGCCGGCCGGCCGGAATGGTCCCCAGAATGGTGGTTTTCTGCTGTTCGTTCAGAGCATCGGTCATCGGGCTTTCGATAAAGCCCGGGGCGACGCAATTGACCGTGATGCCGCGGGTGGCAACTTCCTGGGCCAGGGCCTTGGAAAAGCCGATCATTCCGGCCTTGGAAGCCGCATAATTGGCCTGGCCCGGATTGCCCATGACCCCGACCACCGAGGTGATGCCGATGATGCGACCGGCGCGGCGCTTCATCATGCCGCGCATGGCGGAGCGGGAAAGACGGAAATAGCTTTCCAGATTGACCTTCAGGACCTCGGACCAGTCCTCGTCCTTCATGCGCATGAGCAGGCCGTCGCGGGTGATCCCGGCATTGGCCACCAGAATGTCGAGACCGGCCCCAGCGGCCTCCTCGGCACGGGCCACCAGGCTGTCCACCGACTCAGGATCGGACAGATTCGCAGCTACCACAGAGGTGCGATCGCCGAGAGATGCCGCAACCTCGGCCAGGACGGCTTCCCGGGTTCCGGAGAGCACAACATGAGCCCCCGCCGCATGCAGGGCTTTGGCGATCTCGCCGCCGATACCCCCTGTCGCCCCGGTCACAAGGGCGGTCTTGCCGCTCAGATCAAACATGGCATTCCCCTTTAGAGACTGGCCGCAAAGGCTTCGAGATCAGCAGGCGTATTCAGCGGCGTGGCCTCTGCATCCGGCGCGATCCGCTTGGCCATGCCAGACAGGACCTTGCCCGACCCGGCTTCGGCAAAGCGGGTGACTCCACCCTCACCGGCCAGCCAGATCATGCTCTCACGCCAGCGTACGCGGCCTGTTACCTGCTCCACCAGCATCCGGCGGATAGCCTCGGGATCCAGGGTCGGGCGCGCGGTGACATTGGCCACCAGTGGTGCCCGCGGGGCCTGGATGACGGCACTGGCAAGGGCCTCGGCCATCTCGTCGGCGGCCGGCTGCATCAGGGGACAATGGAAGGGGGCGGAGACATTGAGCGGGATCGCCCGGGCCCCCAGTTCCTTGGCCTTTTCGATAGCCAGGTCCACGGCGGCCTTGGATCCGGAGATCACCACATTGCCGGCATTGTTGTCGTTGGCGACGACACAGACCCCGACGGCGCTGCCGGCCACAGCCGCGGCCTCGGCCAGGGCGACGTCGGACTTGGGCCCGATGAGGGAGGCCATGGCCCCCTCGCCTACCGGGACAGCCCTTTGCATGGCCTGGCCCCGCAGCTTCAGAAGACGTGCCGTGTCTGACAGACTGATGGCACCGCTGGCGGCCAGGGCGGAATATTCACCGAGGGAGTGGCCAGCGACAAAGCCCGCCTTTTCAATCTTCAGGCCGAACTCGACCTCAAGGGTCCGCATCACCGCCAGGCTCACCGCCATCAAGGCCGGCTGGGCGTTCTCGGTGAGGGTCAACTGATCCTCAGGCCCCTCGCGCATCAGCTTGAACAGGTTCTGGCCAAGGGCGTCATCCACCTCCTGGAAGACGGCTCGCGCCGAGGCGAAGGCCTCCGCTAGGTCGGCCCCCATGCCGACGGCCTGACTACCCTGACCGGGAAAAAGGAAGGCGAGGCTCATACTGGGCTCCTCCACGGCACCGCGCGGGCGCACTATCGACTCCGAGCCGGGAGGGTTAGGGGATATGTCTGGACCCGGCAACGGCTTAGACTCTGGAGGCCCCCATGCGCGCCGTCATTCGTCGCAACAAACAGCTGGTCTGTGACGAGCTGGCTGATCCCGTCCTTGAGACCGGACAGGTGCGGGTCAGGACCCTGGCCTGCGGGATCTGCGGGTCCGATCTCCATGCTTTGCACCATATGGAACACATGATCAGCCTGACCTCCTCGGCGGGCGGCATGGGCGGCGGATTCGATCCCACGGCTGATACGGTGTTCGGACACGAGTTCTGCGCCGAGATCCTGGAACATGGTCCTGGCACGACCGGAGCCCTGAAGGTCGGAAGCCGGGTCGTATCAGTGCCCGCCACCATGACCCCGCGGGGCGTGGAACTCCTGGGTTTTTCCAACAAGTTGCCGGGGGGCTTTGCCGAACGCATGGTCCTGAGCGAGCAGATGCTGCTGGCCGTGCCCAATGGCCTGCCGACCGAACAGGCCGCCCTCACTGAGCCCTTTGCGGTGGGTGCCCATGCCGTGGCAAAGGCCCGCCTGGACAAGGACAGCGTCTGTCTGGTGGTCGGGTGCGGACCGGTCGGCCTGGCCG